>JAUXDG010000159.1 GCA_030618475.1 Gammaproteobacteria bacterium
TAGTAATCCGTAACAGCACCTTTTTTCATAAACACATTCGTGTTCATTTGGCATCCGTGGAGATGATCGGCGGCCTGTCCCTGTCCCTTTTCCTTGCCATGGCGCTGATGTCGCTACAGCTGTGGGAGCTGATGAGCCTCGCCGGGCCCTTGCTGGTGCTACTCGGCGTACAGGTTACAGGTATAGCCCTATTTGCTACTGTCATCACCTTCCGTTTCATGGGGGGACAGTACGACGCAGCCATTATTGCCGGTGGACACTGTGGCTTTGGTCTTGGTGCCACACCTACCGCAGTTGCCAACATGGATGCACTGACACGGCGGTTCGGGCCTGCGCCACAGGCCTTCCTGGTTGTTCCGCTGATGGGAGCCTTTTTCATCGATCTGTTAAACGCAATTGTAATCCAGGGTTATCTTTCCCTGCCCATGTTTGGCTTTTAATATGCTCCAGCTGCGGATGCTGCCGATCCTCCTGTTGCTGGCAATAGTAGCGTTGACGGCCTGCAAGCGCGGGCCGGATAGCGGAGTACTTGAGCAGGAGCTTCACGAACGTCTCGATAGCGGGTTTTCAGCAGGTCTTTTCAAGATTCACAGCCTCACACGCAAGGGTTCAGCACCCTCTGCAAGTGGCAACGATGCGGTTTACATTTACTTCGATACCGAGCTGGAGTTCCAGCGTGACTACAACCTGACCGCGTGGCGAGGCCTCAACCTGGGCACACTTGCCGTCGTACTTGGTGCAACACCGGCCGGGATCGAAGGCTATCACCAGAACAACCAGCGAGGCGATCTGCTACTGGTTCGCGGCAGGCTGACTTACCAGAAGACCGAAGACGGCTGGATAAACATGACCTACGCGCCATTGAAAGAACCGGCCGAGCCGATTACCACTGGAACCATTGAAGGCAGCGGCCCGGCCTCCGTTCTTCAATCGGTGCGTCGCTTATTACAACGCTCCCCGGACAGTCATGGACAATCACGGGATGACATTATTATCGAAGAATTCGGTCAGTCGCTCAAAGAGATTGATCTCCGCTTCGCCCGCTTGGACGGTAAGCTGCCATTTGGTACCGGATGGTCAGCTGGAACCTACAACCGCTTCGGCTCAGCGTTTGCTCCCTATGCAGCGGAACATGGACTGCCGGTTTTCAATTATTCTTCCGAAGGCAGTGTGGAAAACGGCCTCAGTCTTCAGAAAGGCCATCTGGATTTCGCACTGTTGCAGAGTGATGTCGCCGAAGTGCTTTACAAGGGATGGGCAGAAGCCTCTCAATTGCCACAACCCGACCTTCGTTCCATGGCCAGCCTGTGGCCGGAAGCGTTGCACATTATTACGCTGGAAGATCGCAACATCCGAAGTTTTGAAGATCTGAAAGGGAAACGTCTGGCGGTAGGTAGTCCAGGTTCCGGCACCCGGTTTACAGCCAAACGTGTGTGGGCGGCTTCTGGATTTACCAGGTCGCAGGTGGGTGAGATCCGCGACATGGGCCTGTCCGCATCGATAGCCGCACTGGAAGCCGGTGTGGTGGATGCCGTTTTCGCCGCCGGCGCCATTCCGGATCCGGCGCTGCAGTTACTGGCACAGCGCCGCGATGATGTACGCCTGGTACCGGTCGACACCGCGATACTCGACCACCTGTCCAGTAAACACTTTTCCTATTACAGCACTGTCATTCCGGAAAGAACCTATCCGGGACAAACCGAATCCTACCGGACACTGGGTTTTGCGGCGCTGCTCATCACCAGCAATCGTGCTGGCGATGACGATGTCGAGCAGTTTCTCGACCTGGTGGTCGACAGTGCGAATGAGCTTACCCCTGAATTTTACCGGGCGGGCTTTATTTCCACCGAAACCTCACGGCTTGGTATCTCCATTCCCATGCACCCGGGGGCAACACGCTTTTACGAAAAGCTCAGGGACAAAAATAAACCGTAAACCGGGGTCCATAAACCGGGGTCGGAACACAGAATACGCTAATATAGATTATTAAAAACTCGTGCATCAGGAGTTCATCGAAATCGATCTGGCACTGGTTATTAGCTGATACGATGAGCTCAATGCGCCACTGCATAAACGGTTACCCTATGCGTTTAAGACTTGTTTTATTTCTTTCTGCTCTGCTTTTAGCCAGGTCTGTCATAGCGGGTATGAGCACATCGCCACACTATGTAGGACGGTCAGTTTGCGCAGAATGTCATGAGCAGCAGGCTGTGCAATGGACCGGCTCTCATCACGATCTGGCTATGCAGCTGGCTACTGTTGATACCGTGCTGGGAAATTTCGATGATGCCAAGCTGACCCATTTTGCTGTGACAACATCCTTTTACAGAAAGGATGGCAAGTTCATAGTGCACACCGAAGGTCCGGACGGTAAGCTGCACGACTACGAGATCAAGTACACGTTCGGTGTCGAACCCCTGCAACAGTACCTGATCGAATTTCCCGGTGGCCGCCTGCAGGCGTTGAGCCTGGCCTGGGACACGCGACCTGAAGATCAGGGCGGTCAGCGCTGGTTTCACCTCTATGCCGATGAAAAGATTGCGCACAGTGATGAGCTGCACTGGACGCAGCCCAGCCAGAACTGGAACAGCATGTGTGCGGAATGTCATTCAACCCATCTGGAAAAGAACTACGACCCGGTCACCAGGACATTTTCGACAAGCTGGTCAGAAATCGATGTCTCCTGTGAAACGTGCCATGGGCCAGGATCGGATCATGTGACATGGGCAAGGCATAAGCCAGGTTCTGAAAAGTTCGAAGCCGGCAAAGGCTTGATGCTTTCACTCGACGAGCGCAGTGACAGCCACTGGAAGATCAACCCGGAAACGGGGAGCGCTGTTCGCAATAAAGCCCGCAGTAGTGAAAAAGAGATCGAGATGTGTGCCCGCTGTCATTCCCGGCGCAGCCCGTTAAGCAGTGACTATGTGCATGGCCAGCCGTTACTGGATCATTATCTGCCAAGACTTCTGGATGAGGGCATGTATTACGCCGATGGCCAGATGGACGATGAAGTCTATGTCTACGGTTCCTTTATACAGAGCAAGATGTATCACGCCGGTGTGACCTGCAGTGATTGCCATGAGCCACACAGCCTGGCATTGAGAATACCCGGCAACGGCGTGTGTGTGCAGTGTCACCAGGCAGACAAGTACGAACAATCCAGCCACCATTTTCATAAGCCTGGTTCACAGGGGGCGAGCTGCGCCGAATGCCACATGCCACCCAGAACCTACATGGTGGTCGATCCGCGCCACGATCACAGTATGCGCATCCCGCGCCCGGATCTTTCGGTGAAACTGGAGGTGCCCAACGCCTGCAACAACTGTCACCAGGATAAGGATGTTGAGTGGGCGGCCGGCCAGGTTAAAACCTGGTACGGGGATATACCGGCAGGCTTCCAGTCTTACGCCGAGACCTTGCACGGCGCCCGGAATAATGAGGGTGGCACCGGAAACGCGCTGGCGGCGTTGATTCGGAGCACCGATACAGCGGATATTGCGCGCGCAACGGCGTTTGCTCAGATCGGGCCGTACTTGAGTGCTGCAACGATTGATGTATTGCCTCTGGGACTATCGGATGATGACCCGCGCGTTCGCGCCGCCGCTGTGGTGGTGCTGGAAACTGTACCATCGGAAATACGCGTGCGACTGGTATTCCCGATGCTGGACGACCCTGTACTTGCGGTGCGTATCGAGGCGGCGCGGGTGCTGGCGTCCATCCCGGCGGGCGAATTATCGACGGATCAGCGGTTGCTGCTGGAGAAAGGATTGCAGGAAACTGTCGCAGCCCAGCAGGCCATGGCCGAACGTCCCGAGGCGCAGACCAATCTCGGCAACCTGTATGCTGCACTGGGTGAAACAGAGAAAGCGGCTGCAGCGTATAAAACAGCGACTGATATCAATGCTGCGTATGTCCCTGGCTACGTCAATCTGGCGGACCTTTACCGTGCACAGGGAGAGGAAACAGAGGCAGAAAAAATATTGCGTCAGGCGGCCAGGGTGAGTCCCGGGAATGCGGACATACATCATGCCTTGGGGCTGTCTCTGGTGCGGCAGCAACGCACGGATGAAGGTGTCGAGGAACTCCGCCTGGCATCTACGCTAACTCCGGAGAATGCACGCTATATTTATGTATACGCCGTCGCCCTGAATTCGACAGGTAAGCCGGAACAGGCGATCATGGTTTTACAGGGTGCACACAATCAGCATCCGAATAACCGTGATATCCTGGGCGCGCTGGCGGCGTTCTATCGTGATATGGGGAATGAGGTGGCAGCGCGTACCTATGCCGAGAAGCTGCGATCAATTTCACGTTAGGCTCTTTCCGGTGGCAATGCATTTTTTCTTCCGATAAACATCGCCTCATCTCTCAAACCTTTGTGCACATCGCCAATACGTCCTTCTTCACGATAGAACAAAACCTGCAAGCCGGAAAACAGATGTAGCAGTTCCTGATCCGCTAATCTGAACGCTGCTCCTTGTGGGCCTCGATCAGAAACATGTTGCTGGGTAAAGGTTTGATAATAGATCAGGCCACCAGGTTTAAGTGCGTGTATCAACGCAGGAACAATGTTGCGATCCAGAAAATAACTCACAACAATGACATCAAATGTTTCTCGCTTGGGTGGATGAGCCTCAACGTCTCGCACCTCAGCTTGAATGGATAACTGTCGCTTGAGCGCTACGTCTTGTAAAGCTGCAATAGGAACATCAGCAATATCCCAGGCGTCAACTTCCAGACCCTGTTGTGCCAACAGGATGGCATTGGCACCTAACCCACAGGCCAGATCCAGCGCGCGGCCATGGTCAGGCAATAAATGCAGATTTTCCTTTAAGACCTGTGCTGCCTGTCGCTCGCCTGTCGCCACACGATAACGTTCATTCCATTTTGCTTTGATGCTCATATAACGCGTTATGTTATCGCAGCGTGGTAAAGCCCTAAAGGATGATCTTTATGTCAGCCGCTGCGTTCGCACCAAACACGTTTATGCGAACAATTCGGCCCGTGAGAGAGTAAAAATCACACCAGCTCTAACAACGGGGCTAATCCTTAAATAAAATATGTTAATGGCCCTCCAGTAAGCTATAAAAGTTTTCCACAGATGCTGTGGATAAGTGTGTGGATAATATTGTGCAAATGAACTCTAAACCTTATAAGAACGGCCTTTTTATTAAATTGGCTAATTTTTATACAATATAACTATATCTATAAATAACAGATGGATACACGTGATTAATAGACTGAGTATCAAGTTGCTGTCGTTTCGTGCAGACATATCTTTACGGTTGTATGATAGCTGTGAATAACACCTTTTGAGTGGAAGACTACCTAAGCCGACTTCCTTCCCGTTAGCTCAAACCCATTCAAAAACGAGTAGCGGCAAGTAACGGTATGACAAAATTACCGGAAATTGAGGTCGGACCTCCGCAATATGTTGATTTATAAGAATGAAGTCATTGGATGGTGCTGTATTTAGGCTCTTAGAAGGCTCATTTCACAGATGAAATGATCACTTTAAGGAGGAAGCATCACGCTGCGCGCTCAGTGTCATTTATTGCCGGGCTAGCCTTGGCACAGTACTCGTCGTTGCTATAAGAAGGCATTTCTTCTCAAGTTCGCCTTGCGACCGCAAGTATGCATTTGTCGGGGGACAGGCGGCATTGGGTATTGGCGCTCGCCATCGAGTGAGCAGCGGTGATGATCTCTACTGTTTCAGGGTGCCGGAGATCGCTTATCGCATCGATTTTGGACGGGAAACGATTACGCTAAGCAATAAGAGCACCTCTTTTTTAGACTAGACTTCAGTTAACACAGTGTCTTGCGCAGGTCCGACCCGAATGGCGGGCCGAATGGCGGCCAGGTTGGAAAGACAATGCTTGCGCAGGAGATTGGGGAGGAGAGAGGGGCACTTTATCTTGATCTGGAGGGAAGGTTGCGTTCAGGAACAAGACTGTCTAAGTTATCGATACCAGATGATAATTACGGATTCGCCACCGACAAGTGAACGATTAATGGTTTCAGAGGAACGGGTCGCATCGATACAGCGGGTAAGTGAGTCATGGCGTCGTTACCCGTCGAAGCCAGTGGAACCATGCTGACAACTTTACAAACCGATCTCCGTGAGATCATGGCTGGCCTGTCCAGGAAAGACTGGTTTCCTCAAGTGCCCATCTCACTCGGGGTGGCCCTGATCGGTCTGCTGCATCTGATACCGGTGATCGACCAGGCGCTCGGTCTGTACTTTCATCTGCGAACGCCCGGCAGCGTTCGGCAGGATCTGGTTGGTATCAACCTGTCCGGCATTTCCCAGCTGTCGATCAGCGTGTTCCTGCTGGTCATGTCGGTTGGGTTGTGGGTGCGGTCGCGGATCGCATGGTTGCTGTCGGTGTTGGCGGCGGCAATCGGGCTGGCGAACCTGTATCTGCTGTCGGAGATGCCGGTCGGGGCCTGGTTGTTTGGTTACGATATCCTGCTGATGGGGCTGCTGCTGGCAACCTATCGGCATTTCAACCGGAGCAATATGCGGATCGGTACCCTGGTGGCGCTGGCCGCGGTGGGGG
>JAUXDG010000067.1 GCA_030618475.1 Gammaproteobacteria bacterium
CCGATCGTATTCAACCGATTATCCGCCGCTGGTTGGGGCGCTCAGCACGCTATGGCGAAGTTTGATCCCTGCTGCGCTGCACCAACGTGGTGCTGCCAGCCGAAGTTTGTCTAGGAGCCTGTCGGACTTAGGCTGATTCTACTGCGGCGGTGGGAGAGCGGCCCAAATGCCCCTGATTTTTCGTTGCGTAGGCCCACTATGCGCCTCAAAATCATGAACATTTGTCCTCACTCTCCCACTCGCCTCGCTACGAACACCTAAGTCCGACAGGCTCCTAGACTTTTTACCCCTGAGGCCTTTTGGCTTCAAGCCATAAAGGTTATCTTATACCCGTTACGAACAGGTTTCCCCGGAAATTTCACGCCCTCCGCGTTCCCTGGCGGCGTTGAGATTCCTTGCAATAGAACAAGCTATTACGCGTCATCGCGCCTTGCCAGGAAACACGTATGACGCACACTTTCTCGGGAAAACCTATCCGCAACGGGTATAACTGAACAATGAATTACATACTCGCCGTTGATCAGGGTACTCACGCGAGTCGTGCGCTGGTCCTGGACACAAGCGGGCAAGTCATCTCGCAAAGCCTGCACTCTGTATCTCTTGCGAACCCCCGACCCGGCTGGTTCGAGCAGGATGCCGGTCAGATTGCGGCATCCGTGCAGGCTGCCATACAGGAGGCGCTGCACGGTCTGACAGCAAATCAACGGGCCGCTGTGCGTGCCTGCGGCATTAGCAGCCAACGCTCCACGGTGCTTGCCTGGCAAGGCAATGGTACGCCGCTGTCAACAGCCATCAACTGGCAGGATACCCGCGGCGAACCTCAGCTCGAGACATTGCGCAGCCGGGCTTCAGCCATCCACAAGCTATCGGGTCTGCCGCTATCGGCCCATTATGGCGCGAGCAAATTACACTGGCTGCACCAGTTACTGGGAAATGCCCCGGACATAAAACTCGGGCCACTGGTGAGTTTCCTGCTTGACAGAATGACAGAGGACAGCCGCTGTGCGGTGGATCACAGCAATGCACAGCGCATGCAGCTGTTTGATATCCATTCCCTGAACTGGTCCCGACAACTGAGTGACTGGTTCGACGTACCGATTGAGAACTTGCCGGTCTGTCTGCCTGTGCGGCACGACTATGGAACGCTGACAGATTATGGCATTCCTGTTACTGCTGTTTGCGGCGACCAGAATGCGGCCTGGTTCGAATCAGGCGAACCGGATGCCGGCACCGCCCGCGTTAACCTGGGTAGTGGCGCCTTCATTCTTGCCAGACAAACCAGTGACAGCAGGGTGCCGAATTTACTGTCCAGCATTGCCGATAGTGATCAACACAGCTGCCAGCATCTTGTGGAAGGTACCGTCAATGGCGCGGGCAACGCATTGCAGTGGTTAATTGCGCAAACGTCGGTGCAGGACATCCAGTCCCGGCTTGCCGTGTGGCTTGAACAGATTGCCAAACCGCCGCTTTTTCTGAATACCGTGGGGGGGCTTGGCTCACCCTGGTGGAAACAGGGGCTGGCGCCAAAATTTGTTCAGGATAACGATCAAACCAGCGACGCTGAAAGAGCGGTCGCTGTCGCAGAAAGCACCTTGTTCCTGGTGAAATATAATCTTGAGCAGATGCAGAAACAACAAGCGATCCTGCGTTTGACTGTCAGTGGCGGCCTGTCACGGATAGAGCCTTTATGCCAGAAACTGGCCAATCTGAGCGGTCTCCCTGTAGAACGCGCCGAAGACCCCGAAGCCAGCGCGCGGGGGATCGCCTGGCTGGCCGCCGGTCGGCCGGAAAACTGGTGCCAGGCAGGAAAAACACAACTTTTTGAACCCCTGTCCGATACAGGTTTGACAACACGTTACTCACAGTTCATTGAAAAACTCCGGGAATACATTGAGACCAGCGGCAATAAATGAAGAACACATACCCCGGCTGGTTGCCCACCGCGGTTACATGCAAACGTATCCGGAGAATACCTGGCAGGGTCTGGAAGCCGCTCTGAAAGCCGGCGCCTGCTGGGTCGAATTTGATCTGCAGATGTGTGCCGACGGGCGCTTCGTACTGCTGCACGATACCGACTTCAAGCGTACCGCCAATACACCAGCATCCGTATTCGACATGAATACCGAACAGTTAATGGACATCAGCGTTCATGAACCCGCTCGCCTTGGAGACCACTACGCGCCACTGCCGGTTTCCGATCTCGACACCGTCCTGCTGAAGCTGTCCGCTTTTCCAAAGGCACGTGCCATGGTCGAAATCAAGCAGGAAAGCCTTGAGCAATGGGGCCTGGAAAGGGTCATGGATGCCTTACTGGAAAAACTGAACCCGTGTCACAGCCAGTGCGTTCTGATCTCTTACAGCCACCGGGCGTTGAGCTATACCAGGGAAAGGGACTCGATAGACATCGGCTGGGTACTGAATGTTTATGATCAGGCGCACTTCAGCCGTGCAAATCAGCTAAACCCTCAATTTTTGATTTGCAATGAACGTAAAATCCCACAACAGGAAACACCCTGGGCAGGCACATGGCAGTGGATGCTGTACGACATCAGCGACCCTGCACGTGCCCTGCAGTGGGCTGCACGCGGCATTGAGCTGATTGAAACCCGTGCTATCGGCACCATGCTGCAAGACCCTGTACTTGCCAGAAAAGCATGCCCGCATGAGATATGATCTGGTTGTCATCGGTGCAGGCATTCATGGCGCCGCCGTCGCACAGGCTGCCGCTGCCGCCGGTTATCGAACCCTGGTGCTGGAACAGTTTGACCAGGCGGCATCTGCCACATCCAGCAAATCGTCAAAACTGGTCCATGGCGGCTTACGCTACCTCGAAAGCGGCCAGATCAGCCTGGTTCGCGAATGCCTGCTGGAACGCAGACGGCTGTTAAAAAATGCGCCCCATCTGGTCCATCTGACACCTTTCAATATCCCCATCTACAAGGATACGCAGCGTCGCCCCTGGAAAATCCGCCTGGGCCTGGGTCTTTATACCCTGTTGGGCGGCAAAGCTTTTAAACAGCTAACAAAGTCCGAGTGGTGCGAACTCGACGGCCTTCGTACCGACAGCCTGAATAGCGTAATGCGTTACTACGACGGCCAGACCGACGATGTAAGACTCACTCGCGCTGTGCTGTCATCCGCACAATCACTCGGCGCCGAGGTCCAGTTTGAATGCACCTTCGAACGCGCAGCATGCAACCACCAGCAGTGCAGCATTTTTTACCGTGAACAGGGTAGCGGCAAGGAAATTCGCAGCCGGGCGCTTGTCAATGCCAGCGGCCCCTGGGTCAATTCGGTTTTAAACCGTGTTGAACCGGCTCCCGATACACTGGCTATCGAGCTGGTGCAGGGAACCCATCTGGTCGTTCCGGGCAACCTTCAGCAGGGCATATACTACCTGGAGGCACCGCAGGACCAGCGTGCGGTTTTCGCCATGCCGTGGCAAGGCAATATTCTACTGGGCACCACAGAATCCCTGTACAGCGGTGATCCGTCCGCTGTACAGCCACGGGAAGAGGAAATCCGTTACCTGCTGGCCGTCTACAACCACTACTTTGAAAACACGCTTGACCGGTCACAGGTCATGGCAGCATTTGCAGGCCTGCGTGTTTTACCCAACAGCGAAGATACGGCCTTTAACCGTTCCCGCGATACACTGCTGCACATCGATGAAGTAAACTGCCCACGGGTGTTGAGCATCTACGGCGGCAAGCTGACCTCACATCGTGCCACGGCTGAACAGGTAATACGCAGACTGAAGCCACTGCTGCCGAAACGCAAGAAGCAGGCAGATACCCGAACCCTGTCTTTACCTTCCGTCAGCTGACCTGGATTTCTTACAACCTTAACCACATGCTCCAGGGTACCCTCTCTTGTTACGCAATTCACCTTAAAGGAGACAAAGGTCACTAAGGAACAAGCAGTTAAATATTCGTTGCGAAAATTTCACCAGGCATGCCATGCATAGTGCCGCGCGCTTAGAGGTCACTCTTCCTGCGTGGTGGGAGATGCGGACTAATGCCTTTTTCACTTTTCTGCAACACGGGCCAACCAGCCGTATTGCCTGAGTCGTTCGGCGTGTTGCATGATCCAGCGCTGTCGTTCCCGGACATAGGCGGATGGTTTGCCTACCTGCAATTGTTTCGGATTCGGTAAAACGGCGGCCAGCAAGGCGGCGTCGGCTTCCGTCAGCTGTCGCGGGGTTTTGTTGAAGTAGAGGCGGCTTGCGGCAGGGACACCGTAAATACCAGGGCCGAATTCAGCGATGTTGAGATACACTTCCAGGATTCGCTGTTTCGGCCAGCTTATTTCGATGATCACTGCGAAATAAGCCTCAATCGCCTTGCGGAGAAAGCTGCGGCCGGGCCATAAAAAGAGATTCTTGGCCACTTGCTGGGTGATTGTTGAAGCGCCGCGCAAGGTGCCGTTATTCCGCCGTTGGGTGACCGCCTTATGGATGGAGGCGACGTCGAACCCCCGGTGATCGGGAAACTTCTGATCCTCTGCCGCCATGACCGCCAGCGGAGCCTTTGATCCCAAGTCGCGCCAGTCCATCCACTGATAGTGGTAACGGGCATTCTGGCTGCTGGCAGGATCGTTTTGCAGCATGAATGCCGTGACAGGGGGGTTAATCCAGCGGAGCAGCAGTACCGGTAAGCAGCCGAGCAGAAGCAGCAGCAGAAACAGCAAACCCATACGACGCAAGAGCCGCTTGAAAAAAGGCTCTTTTTTTCTTCGTCTACGCATAGAGGCGTAAAGTAAAGAAACTGCGAATTGCTGGCAAGCGGGGCTGGAAAATCTTGGGCAGGCGCGCCAGAATGTCATTTTGTGGACCACCACTGAACACGAGGCTGACTTATGTCCGATACACGCATTCCCAGACTGTCCGTAATTGCATCAGCTGCTGTCGTCGCAGCGCTCTCCGTCCACCCGGCAGTCGCTGATAGCGGTGAGAACCCTTTCACCACTATGGCGCCGGCCAGCGCACCTGTCATGCTGGCACAGGGCCGCTGCGGCATGGATCGTATGGACCTGGACGGTGACGGAAATGTGACCAAAGAAGAGTTCAGGCAGGGGCATGAAGCGGTGTTTTCGGCAACGGACAGCAACGGCGATGGTGTACTGGATGCCGATGAAAGGAATGCGCACAGGGAGATGATGCGGCAGAGAAAAGGGCGGTGTGGTGCCGGTAAGTGCGGTAAGGGCAGCGGCGAGAAATAGCGCTCCGGACACAGGGTATTTTTGTCGCTGATGTGGCCTGGCCCGAGGTCACGGCGCGTCTGGATACCGGGGTGACAGCCATACTGCCGGAGTGCAAGGAGCGCAGGCCACCTCTGGCAGGGGCCGGCGCCTGCTGCATGCCGTGGTTGCGTTTCCGGCCCATTCGATTACAAGGGGATGTTCAGATCTTTGCCGATCGTTGGCTCTCGTCTTCTTGTGTCTGAATCGCCGAATTCATCCTCTGGCTGTTGGCCTTGACTCTGTGCAGTACGGGCAAGCTCCAGTATTTCGGTTAACTTGGCGTTCACACTTTTTGTTTCCAGGTAGTTTTTGTACATCCATTTCTGCGCGGAATAGGCTGAGAGCGGGAGCAGGACCGCCAGCAGAGCGAGCACAAAAACCACCACATAAACGCCTATTGCACCGATATAGACGCCTATATTTTCCAGTATTTCCATGACTTGGTTCCTTGTTTCCGGTCTTCCACAATTTTGGCTGACGATGCGGCATGATAAGCTTTTTCCGATCATTATTGCGAGAGAACAGGGGAGCCAGGCGCAAGGAAATGCGCTTCGGAATATTTGTCAGTCCCACGTTTAATTGGTTTAATTGTCGCCAACAACAATGCGGATCAGGAGGCATCGATGGACGATAAGGCCAGGCTGACTACGATTATCGACGATGCGGGCAGGATGCTAAAAGATCCAGCAGGTTTTTACCGGGATATGCAGAAAACCGGTGGCTTCCTCGATCCCCTGATTTATGTCGTCGTCATGGCAGCGGGCACAGGACTGATCATCGCGGTGTTGTCGCTGCTGGGTGCCGGTATGACGGGCGCCATAGCCATCGGCCTGGGGGCGGTCGTTGTATTTCCGGTATTTGCTGTCATCGGGTCTTTTATTGCTGCCACTATCCTGTTTCTCATCTGGAAATTATTGGGCTCGAACGAGTCATATGAAACCGGCTACCGTTGTGTTGCGTATGCGGCGGTTGTTTATCCCGTTTCAGCCGTGCTGGGCTTGGTCCCCTATCTTGGTTCAATGGTGGGTGTCGTCTGGGGGATGTACCTGATGACAGTTGCCACTAGCGAAGTTCACCGGCTCAAACGGAAAACAGCCTATATCGTATTCGGTGTTCTCGGCGTACTGTTGATCATTTCAAATATCGGTGCTGAAAGAGAGAGTAGACGCATGGCACCCATGCAAAAAACTATAAGTGAGCAATTGCCAGGGAATGAATATAAGGCACCGGTTGAAGCGGGGGAGGCAGTGGACGAGTTTTTGAAAGGGTTTGAAAAGGCGACAGGGCGTTCCAGGTAGAAAAAAGCTGAAACTGCCAGCGGATTGAAAACTGGTGGGGAGGGGTGAACGGAGAGCAATGGGTGACTTAAAAGAATGGCTGAAATACTGGCGCAAGGTGATTTCAAAATGTTCAAGGATTCATAAGGATTCCAAAGCCCACAAAAGAGCCTACAGTGAATTATCGGGCTTCCTTAACAGTGTGGAGGAATCTGCAAATGATGGGGAGCTGGACGCCACCGTGTTGTGGGCTGTGAGGTTTATGCAGCGCATGCATGAACTGGAAAAGGAAATCGGCTTGCATGTTCTGGAAAAAAAGGTACATTCAACACACAAAGAAAAAGAGTTCTAACCACGCCTGCCAATCGAACGCCTTGAGGATCGGGAAATGAAGAGAACACTACTGTTACTAATCGCAATGTCATTGACTGGCAAAGTATCGTTTGCAGCAGATTACATCGTGGATTTTACCCGCATACAGGATTTTGAAAGCATGCGTTCCCTCGTTGAGAATTGTGATGATTTTGGTGCAATGGAGCTTTACAAGGACAAGATGAAATCTTCTGAAAACCTCGACGACATGCGCGGCTTATTTGTGGAAATCGGCTTCGGGATGTTCAACGAGTGCCCTGACGGTATTACGGGACCAGGGATATCGCCGGCTAAATAAGCGGGTGACGCTTCCAGGCTTTTAACAAAGGAAAACAACGCCAGGGTTAAGAGTGTCACGATAACTGTATCGTTTTTAATAAGTTTCATAACCAATTCTCCAAAACTGTTTTTTTCTGTTTTATTGCCGAAGATTGTTAACTGTTAATCAACACAGACTTTCAAACCTGCTGCGTGGAAGCTTTTCTGTTTTCTTCTTTTCCCCTGAATTACAGGCAGGAATCGAGCCAGAAAGGAATTTATTTTAAGAATTAACCAGTTATGATTTTTACTGCGCCGGCAGTTTTTTAAACTGTAAATAAATACGACATTGCATATATAAAAATAAATAAAAACAGCTATATAATATATTTCACGCTTTATTATTAATGCTAATAAAATGTAAATATTACCGACTATTGGTTTATCTGATCAGAGAGTACAAGCAAGAAGGCGAGCTGCCGTGGCCCCGCCGGATCCGCTTCACCGGGTTCTATTCAGCTGATGGCGCGGTTAAGTTGAGAATGGCCGCGCCGATAGCTTGTAACCAGGAGTCATCTTCCCCGTACCCAACGAGTTATTGATTTCAAGGGGATTGCACAATGCAAGCGATAAAACTCATCAGATTCGGTAAGCGTGTATCCAGGTCCATAGCGATTGCTGTACTGGTGTCAGGCTGCGCCTCGGGTCTGTCCAGGGACGAATGCAATACGGCTGACTGGCGTACCATCGGCTACGAGGATGGTGTTCAGGGGCGCTCGGAAGCACGCATCAGCGGACATCGCAAAGCCTGTGCCAAGCATGGAGTAGCATTAAATTTCGAGGCCTATCGTAGTGGCTGGGATGAGGGCGTAGGGCGCTACTGTCAGCCGGGGAACGGTTATCACCAGGGCCGCCGGGGCAAGTCATACAGCGGTGTTTGCCCTGTTCAGATGGAAGCGGGCTTTCTCCAGGCCTACCGTGAAGGACGAGAGCTTTACGATCTGGAGGCTGGCGTGCAACGGACGGCGCGCAAACTCAAATATAAACGCAAGCACCTGGCCGATATCGAGGTGGACATGCGGGACACAGGTATCGAACTGGTCACGGCGGGCGTTACCACTGAACGGCGTGTCATCCTGCTGGACGAATTGCGCAAACTGGAGCAGAAACGGGCTGCGACCAAGGCGCAGATCCCGTCGCTTGAGGCAGAACTGGAAAGACAGACGAATCGCCTCGCTACCATCAGCAGCGCACACGAATACTAGCCGCTTGAAAACCGCCAGCTGTTCAGTCGGCTGCAGCGGTATCCTGGCGGTCTTTCAGACAGTCGATGATTTCGGCGTATTCCAGACCCAGTTGTTTGAGTTCCCCGATTTCCAGCAGCGATGGGGGGGACCCAACAGATTTGATTGCTCGCTGGATGTCCTGCATTTATCTTCAAGGGGTCAGAGTACTTGAAATCTCCTTTGCATAATTTCTGCAGTATCTTTAAAGCTGGGATTTCAAGTACTCTGACCCCTTGAAGATACAATGTAGCGAATATGAGCATGACCGCACAGCCAGTCCTGACATCAAATAAGCCGGTCATCAGCAGCCGTGGTCTCACCAAGAGGTTTGCCTCCCGGGTGGCGGTCAACGGTGTCGATTTCGATATTTTTCCTGGCCGGTGTTTCGGTTTTGTCGGCCCCAACGGGGCGGGTAAAACCACCACCTTACGCATGGCCATGGGTCTTACGCCATTGAGCGGCGGGACTCTCTCGGTTTTCGGTCTGCCGGCCAGCGAAAATGGGCCCGCGATACGCGCCCGTGTCGGTATTGTTCCCCAGGCCGACAACCTGGACCCGGACTTTACGGTCGAGGAAAATTTGCGCGTTTACGCGTCCTTTTTCGGACTCTCGCGCAGGCAGGCGGCACCCCGTATTGAGTCTTTACTGAAGTTTGCATCGCTGACGGATCGCCGCCGGGCCAGGACCGACACGCTTTCAGGTGGTATGCAACGGCGACTGACTATTGCCCGCGCATTGATCAATGATCCTGAACTGGTGGTGCTGGATGAGCCGACTACCGGTCTCGATCCACAGGCGCGCCATGTCATCTGGGAACGACTCACGGAGCTGAAGATGCGTGGTAAGACGCTGTTGCTGACTACCCACTACATGGAAGAAGCAGAGCGCCTGTGCGACGAACTGCTGATCATGGACGAGGGCCGCATCCTCGATCAGGGCAGCCCGCGGCAGCTGATCGAACGGCATGTGGAACCGGAAGTGATCGAAGTTCGTAGTGGCGGGGGAGAGGCTTTAGAGCGACTGGCTGGGACAGCGGGCTGCCGGCTGGAGCGCATGGGCACCTGCCTTTACTGCTATACGCGGGAACCGGCTCAGCTGATCGCAGTTCTGAAGGATGCGCATGGACTGACATTTCTTCATCGCCCAACCAACCTGGAGGACGTATTTCTTCGGCTTACCGGCCGAGAGTTACGCGACTGATGAATCTGTGGCGCATTCCCACAGCCCGTGCCGGTGCCCTGGCGGTGTGGCGGCGCAACATCCTCGTTTGGCGCAAATTGATTGTGCCCGCTGTGCTGATGAATTTCGGTGAACCCACGCTCTACCTGTTGGGACTTGGTTTCGGTCTTGGGCACTTCGTCGGCGAGATGTCCGGCATGTCATATCTCGCCTTTCTGGCCTCCGGCATCATTGCCTCCTCGGCCATGACTACGTCCAGTTTTGAGGGCATGTATTCGGTTTTCACCCGTATGGTGCCGCAAAAAACCTACGAAGCGATACTTGCCACGCCACTCGAAGTCGACGACATCCTGGCCGGGGAAATGCTCTGGTGTGCAACCAAGAGTGTATTCAGTGGCATCGCCATCCTGGCGGTCGCGGCGATGCTGGGTGTTGTACAGGGCTGGGGTGCCCTGTGGGTGATTCCAGTGGTATTCATGATCGGCCTGTGCTTTGCCGGTCCAGCCATGATCATGAGCGCGCTGGCCTATAACTATGACTTTTTCAATTACTACACGGTGCTGATCATTACCCCCATGTTTATCCTCTGCGGTGTCTTCTATCCCATCGACACACTGCCGCTGGCGATGCAGGGATTTGTACAGTTCCTGCCCTTGACGCACGCGGTGATGCTGACGCGCTCACTGGTTGTCGGTGCCGACTTGCCCCAGCCCCTGCTGCACATTGGTGTGCTGATGCTCTATGCCGTGATCGGCTATTACGTCGCCGTGGTGCTGGTCAGGAGGAAGCTGCGAGTGTAGGGTTAATTGGGGACAGACCACGTTTTTTCGTTTTTTCCGATTTTCGATTTTTCGCAATTAACGGGTAAAAAAACGTGGTCTGTCCCCAATTAACATTTGTTTTTGGGTACCTGTAGCGGATTCACCTTGAGGAAAAGACCGGCGGTGCTGATATCGGTCGCGGTGCACCGGGACGCAGGGCCTCCTGCGTCCAACAGATAAACGCTCACATCGACTGGTTTACGCGTTGACAGGCGTCGTTCCATAAAAACCCCCAGGGCCGGTTCTTGTTTTATTAATATAGGCAATTTAATGTAAGCAATTTATATGCGAGAAATTAAATGTATATTAAAAACAATAATATATAACTATTATATCGAATTTATGTTAAGATATTATGTAAGGAATCCATTACACTATTCTTGGATTCCTTACAGCGCAGCTCTGTTTATGTGTCGTTCCGCTACCGTTATTCGGCGCAGCGCCAGCGGGTAAAAACCGTGGCGCCTGAACGGCGTTGTCTGGAATACGGCTGACTCAGCCAGCGACGTCAAAAACCATGTCGATAACGGTCTCGGCAGACATCCAGTCGGTATCGGCATTGCCCTGCCAGGGAGCCCGTTTAAGGGAAATCAGATAAGCTGCGTCACCGATCATTTGCTGGCGCTGCTGTTGTGAGATAACAGGTTTCGCAGGGCTGCTCGCGGCTCTTTTGCTGGTGGCTTTCTTCTTTGCCGCAGGCGGGGCTTGCTTGCTGACAACGCTTTTCTTTTTCGATACGGTGGTCTTTTTGGTGACGGCCTTTTTCTTTACCGATCCGGGTGTTGTCGTGGCCGCAGCCGGTTTTTTCGAAGCAGCCGAAACCGGGCTGGTGCTGTTAATGTTTTTGCTGCTGAACTTTTTACTTACCGCCATTTGTTCCATCTCCATGAATAGTTGTGTGACGCAGTAAATGCCGCCTGGACGCGACGAACAGGGACTGCGACAAATCGGGTACCGATTAGGGGCGGTAGTTTATCACTGAATGAACCCGGCCTTAACCACGTTGTGTGACTATGTTTATTACCTGAAGAAACGTTCGATCGCCGGGTTCTCGAAATGCCGCTGGTACCTGCGGTTGTAGCGGGTGATGGATATTACCATGGCACCGGTCAGGATCAGAAACAGCGCGACAATAATGGACAGTAGTGGCGGGTAGATCACCAGCAGTATGCCAGCAAGAATGAGTATAATTCCGGCAACCATATCCTTCACCTTTTTAAGTTAATAATGAGTACGGAAGTTAGCCGACATAAGCTTGCGGGACCGTTGGCCGCACGAGCCCAGGGACGGGCGAAGGTAGAGCACCAAAAGTAGGCCCCTCGGAGGGGGATGCAGGAGCAATTGCCGGGAGACGCGGCCGTCGAGCGTACAGGGATGTATTTACAAGGTGAATTGCGCAGCAAGAGGGGGTCCCCTGGGGGAGAGGGTCCTCCAGA
>JAUXDG010000006.1 GCA_030618475.1 Gammaproteobacteria bacterium
TATTCGTCAGGTGATACATCCCGAAGATGATTCACTTGCCGCGGATCTGGACAAGGCGGCATTTACCGGCACGGGTGTTCTGAAAGATTCCGGCCAGTTTGACGGCCTGACATCGCAACAGGCTTTCGACGCCATTGCCGGGTATCTGGAGAGCCGGGGTAAGGGACGCAAGACCGTTAATTTCCGTTTGCGCGACTGGGGTGTTTCGCGGCAACGCTACTGGGGTTGCCCGATTCCGATGATCAATTGTCCGTCCTGTGGTCCGGTGCCGGTGTCCGAGGATCAATTGCCGGTCGAGTTGCCGTCCGACGTGGTACTTGAAGGCAGCGGTTCGCCATTGAAGAAAGACCGGGACTTTATTGAAACCACCTGTCCCGCTTGTGGCGCAGCCGCTGAACGCGAAACCGATACCTTCGATACTTTCTTTGAGTCATCCTGGTATTACGCACGCTATACCTGCAATGATTTTGACCAGGGTATGCTGGATGAGCGGGTGAACGACTGGCTGCCCGTGGATCAGTATATCGGAGGCATTGAACACGCAGTCCTGCACCTGCTTTATGCGCGTTTCTTTCATAAACTGATGCGTGACCTGGGGCTGGTGGAAGGCGATGAACCGTTTCGGCATTTGCTGACCCAGGGCATGGTTAACAAAGACGGTTCAAAGATGTCCAAATCAAAGGGTAATACGGTGGACCCGCAGGCATTGATGGATAAGTACGGCGCCGATACTGTACGCCTGTTCATGATGTTCGCAGCGCCACCGGAGCAGTCACTGGAGTGGTCGGATTCCGGGGTCGAAGGCGCGTCGCGTTTCCTGAATCGTTTGTGGAAAGCGGTGTTTAGCCATGTATCCGGCGGAGCGGCGCCGCTGCTTGATGCTGATGCCCTGAATGACAGGCAAAAGGCATTTCGCCGCAAGGTGCACGAGACGGTCCGTAAAGTCGGTGACGATGTCGGTCGGCGTTATACTTTCAATACCGCTATCGCCGCCAACATGGAATTGCTCAACGAAGTCGGAAGGTTTAAGGATGATTCGCACTCGGGGCGGGCGGTGCTGCAGGAAGCGCTGCAGCTTGTTGTTTTGATGTTGTCTCCGATTGTGCCGCATATCAGTCAGCCCTTATGGCTGGCACTGGGGCACGCTGACAGTGTGGTCGACCAGGCATGGCCGCAAGCCGATGAGGCTGCGCTGGTCAAAGACAGTGTCGAACTTGTTGTACAGGTGAACGGTAAAGTGCGCGGCAGGATTTCGGTTGCTGCAGATGCCGGTGATGAGCTTGTTATCGATACCGCGTTGGCGGAGCCTAACGTAAAGCGGTTCATGCAAGGCAAGGCGCTGCGTAAGGCCATTGTGGTTGCCGGCCGGTTGGTGAATCTGGTGACTTCTTGAGGAAAGAAAAACAGCGATGAAACCGAAGCAATCTCTACTTGTAACAGCTATCGCTTTACTGCTTGGCTTACTGCCAGCCTGTGGTTTTCACTTGCGTGGAGAGGTTGAATTGCCGCCTGCCTTACAGGAAACCTACCTGGAGTCGAAAAATCCCTACACGGGCATGGCGCGGGCGCTGCGCGTTGAGCTGGAAGCGGCCGGTGGTACGATCATGGAGAGCGGTGAACATAGCTCGGCAGTTTTGCATATTGTCAGGGAGATTTCCGAAAACCGCATACTGTCGGTCGGCAGTACCGGTAAAGCCAGTGAGTACGAATTGTTCAACGAAGTTGTTTTCTCGCTCAGTGATGCAGAGGGTAAGGTGCTGATAAAACCGCAATCGCTGCGTATGACCCGTGACCTGGTATTTGATGAAACCGAATTGCTGGGCAAGATTTCTGAAGCCGAGGGTATCCACAGACAGATGCGCAGGAATATGGCGCGCCAGATCATTATCCGTATCGGCGCAGGGCTGCGCCAGCAATGACACAGTTGCGCGCCGATCAGCTTGCCAGGCAGCTGGCCGGTGGTTTATCGCCTGTCTATTTTATTCACGGTGACGAAACCCTGCTGGTCGGTGAGTGTGCGGATGCGGTGCGCGCCGCGACTCGCGAACAGGGTTATAGCGATCGCCAGGTGCTCAGCGCTGACACCGGTTTTGACTGGAACAGCCTGTCAGCGGCTTCGGACAGCCTGTCACTGTTTTCTGAAAGACGTATTCTGGAGTTACGTTTGCCGACCGGTAAACCGGGCAGAGAGGGCGCCAGGGCGCTGTGTGAGTATACCGGGCGGCTGCCGGAAGACACTGTGTTGCTGGTTATTTCGGCAAAACTGGAAGCTGCTGCGCGAAAGAGCAAGTGGGTGCAGGCGCTGGATAAAGTGGGTGTTTCGGTGCCGGTGTGGCCGGTTGAGACGGCCCGGTTGCCCGCCTGGATCGATCGGCGCATGCGGGCACATAAAATGCTGCCAGATCGGGACGCACTGCAACTGATAGCGGATCGTGTGGAGGGGAACCTGCTGGCAGCTGCCCAGGAAATCGAAAAGCTCTACCTGCTGCACGGGCCTGGTCCGCTGGACCTGGAAACCGTTGCAGAACTGGTTGCCGACAGTGCACGTTACGATATCTTCGCGCTGGTGGATGCGGCGCTGGCAGGCGATGCTGTCTATGCCCAGCGAGTTCTGGCCGGACTGCGTGCTGAGGGGGTCGAACCGGTTCTGCTGTTGTGGGCCTTGTCGAGAGAGATTCGATCCCTGGCGTCGATGGCGAGGGCTGTTCAGGGAGGTATGCCGCTGGGCCGGGTGCTGACGGAGCGGCGTGTGTGGGAAAAACGCAAACCCCTGATCAGTGGCGTATTACAGCGTATACGTGGACGTCAGTGGTGGGTTCTGTTGCAGCGTTGCGCGGTTATCGACCGTGTTATCAAGGGGCGCGCGCCGGGCAGCGTCTGGGATGAGCTGTTACAATTGACATTGCGGCTTGCCGGTGTGTCTTCGCTAGCGGTTTCCGCCTGAATCTGACAGAGTGTGATATGACTGAAACAGCAGAATCCGTGAGTTTCGATGTGCCCAGCTACATGCGGGAGCTGGGGCGGTGCGCCCGCCAGGCGTCGCGCTTGGTGGGTCGCGCGGAAAGCGGGGACAAAAATGCTGCGCTGTATGCGATCGCTGACGCCATCGTGGCGGACAGGGTGCAGCTGGCGGCGGAGAACCGGAAAGATCTGCAGGCCGGCAAACAACGTGGTCTGGATGCCGCACTGCTCGACCGCCTGGAATTGACCGACGCGCGCATCGACGCCATGGCCGAGGGCTTGCGCCAGATCGCCGCGCTGGACGATCCGGTGGGTGCCATCAGTGATCTGAATTACCGTCCATCCGGTATCCAGGTGGGACGCATGCGCGTACCACTGGGGGTTATCGGCATCATTTACGAATCACGTCCCAACGTAACGGCCGATGCGGCGGGTTTATGTCTGAAGTCGGGCAACGCCTGTATTCTGCGCGGTGGTTCCGAGGCGCTGCATTCCAACCAGGCATTAGCAGGCTGCATTAAAAAGGGCCTGCAACAGGCTGGATTGCCGGCCACTGCCGTACAGGTGGTGGCGACCACGGATCGTGCGGCGGTCGGTGAACTGCTCAAGCTGGAAGAGTTTGTGGATGTCATTGTACCGCGGGGTGGCAAAGGGCTGATTGAGCGTATCAGTCGCGAGTCACGAATTCCGGTGATTAAACATCTGCATGGTGTTTGTCATACCTATATCGACGATCAGGCCGATATTGATAAAGCCGTAAAGGTTGCTTTTAACGCCAAGACCCAGCGCTATGGTACCTGCAACACCATGGAAACGCTGCTGGTCGCAGAGGGCATCGCCGAGCGTGTATTACCGCTGTTGGGCCGCATGTATCGGGACGCCGGCGTCGAGTTGCGCGGCTGTGAGCGCAGCCGGCAGATCCTCAATGATATCAATGCGGCGCAAGACTCCGATTGGAACGAAGAATACCTGGCGCCAATCCTGTCGGTGCGGGTGGTGGCTGATCTGGATGCCGCCATTGACCACATCGAGAAATTCGGTTCCCGGCATACCGATGTAATTGTCAGCGAGAATATCACTCGCGCCCGGCGTTTTTTGCGTGAAGTCGATTCCAGCTCGGTCATGGTCAATGCCTCTTCGCGATTTGCAGACGGCTTTGAGTATGGTCTGGGCGCAGAAATCGGCATCAGCACCGACAAGTTGCACGCGCGCGGGCCGGTCGGGCTGGAGGGCCTCACGACCCTGAAGTTCATCGTGTTCGGTGACGGCCATATCAGGGTTTAAGGTTCCTTAATTAAACCCATGATCTGTATCCTCGGCGGTACTTTCGATCCCGTTCATTTTGGTCATTTGCGGCCAGCGCTGGACGTGCAGCAGGCGCTCGAGATTCCCCGCGTACACCTGCTGCCATGCCGGGTTCCACCGCACCGTGATCCGCCGCAGGGTTCACCGGAACAGCGACTGGAACTGTTACGGCTGGCGGTAGCGGATGAACCGGCGTTGGACATAGATACACGGGAGCTGGGCCGTGAAGGACCGTCTTACATGGTGGATACCCTGGAGTCGTTGCGCGCGGAAAAGGGTGAGAAATCCCTGTGTCTGGCATTGGGAATGGATGCCTTGCTGGGCCTGCAGAGCTGGTATCGCTGGCGGGAGATCGCAAAATTGTGCCATCTGGTGGTGATGCAACGACCGGGCAGGCAGTGGCCGAAACAGGGTGCGCTGGCGGACCTGGTCAGTAAAGCGCGCACCGGGGCACTCAGGCAGCTACATGAACGGCCGGCCGGTTGCATTTTCGGCGTTCCGGTCACCCAGATGGCTGTTTCATCGACCCGGATCCGGGAATTACTGGCGGCCGGGAAAAGTCCGCGTTACCTGCTACCGGATGCTGTCTTGAACCGCATTAAGCAAGAGAAATGGTATGCAAACTGATGAATTGAAAGACACCGTGCTACAGGCGCTGGAAGACCTGAAAGCCACTGATATCGTTGAATTGGATGTGCGTAACATGACGTCGGTCACGGACATCATGATTATCGCCAGCGGTACATCGAACCGACATGTCAAGTCGATCGCCAATGCTGTTGTGACGGCCTGTAAAAAGGCAGGTGTTCCAGCCCTGGGTGTCGAGGGCGAGCGTGAAGGTGAATGGGTGCTGGTTGATCTGGCTGATGTGGTTGTGCACGTCATGCAGCCACGTATCCGTGAGTTTTATGCCCTGGAAAAACTCTGGGCACTGACAGAAGAGAGCCGGGGAAAAAGTGAGCAGGGTTGAAGTCTATGATTATCAACCTCATCGCCATCGGAAACCGCATGCCGGCGTGGGTGAATGAGGGTTACCGGGAATACGCACGTCGCTTGCCGCGCGAATGCCGCCTGAATCTCAGCGAAATCCCGCTTCGACAGCGTGTCAAATCGAAAACCGTGGAGCGGGCTGTGGCCGAGGAAGGCAAGCGCATGCTCGCTGCACTTTCACCTGGCGAGCACGTCATTGCATTGGATGTAAAAGGCCGCAGCTGGTCGACCGAACAGCTGGCCGGGCAGTTCCAGCAATGGATGCAGGAGGGGCGTGGTATCAGCCTGCTGATCGGGGGTCCCGACGGCTTGTCGGGCCCGTGTCTCGAGCGCGCCCAGCAGCGCTGGTCGCTGTCACCATTAACCCTGCCGCATGCTCTGGTGCGCGTACTGCTCGCTGAACAGCTGTACCGTGCCTGGACAGTGATGGTCGGCCACCCCTATCACCGCGCCTGATGATTATTCTGGCCTCAGGTTCCCCACGGCGTCAGGCGCTTTTACGGCAGATTGGTGTCCGTTTTCGTCAACAGGTCGCAGATGTCGATGAAACTCCGCTGGATAATGAATCAGCACAGGATTACGTGGTCCGCCTGGCTGTGGCAAAAGCGTGTGCGGTTCGGCAGCAATCCGGTGATGATAAAGCGCCGGTGCTCGGCGCCGATACCGCCGTTGTAGTCGATGGTAGACTGTTAGGGAAACCGGCTGATCTGGCCCATGCCCGGGACATGTTGCAACTGCTGTCGGGTCGCAGACACCAGGTGTTGAGCGCGGTGGCTGTGGTGCAGGATCGGCAGGCCGTAGCTGCCAGCGTCAGTAACGTGTGGTTTCGGGCGCTGAGTGAAAAGGACATTGAGGACTACTGGAAAACCGGGGAACCACGGGATAAGGCAGGAGCCTATGGTATTCAGGGAATCGGAGCCATATTTATCGAACGGCTGGAAGGCAGTTACTCGGGGGTGATGGGCTTGCCACTTTATGAAACTGCCCGCTTGTTGCAGGATTTTGGTATTCAGGTATTGGATTAGGCCCGAACGCGAATGACAGTTGAATTACTGGTAAATGTGACGCCCCAGGAAACCCGTGTTGCGCTGGTCGAGAACGGTATGCTGCAGGAAGTTTTTATCGAACGGACGCGGCGGCGCGGCCTGGTGGGTAATATCTACAAAGGCCTGGTGAGCCGGGTGTTGCCCGGGATGCAGGCAGCTTTTGTCGACATTGGCCTGGAGAAGGCGGCTTTTCTGCATGCTTCTGATATCGCTGTGGCGGTTGATGAAGAAAACATGCAACAGACCGGCAGCGGCGACAGCATTACCCGGCTGTTACATGAAGGTCAGAAAATACTGGTTCAGGTCATCAAGGATCCGCTGGGTACCAAGGGTGCACGCTTAACGACGCACGTCACCATACCTTCCCGTTACCTGGTGTTTATGCCTGAAGTCCGTAACGTAGGTGTGTCGCAGCGAATCGAAGACGAAGCCGAGCGGCAACGCCTGCGTGAGTTCGTGATCGCAGCACGCGGTGATGAGAACAGCGGTGGCTTTATATTACGGACTGCGGCGGAAGGTGCCAGTGAAGAAGCGCTTGCCTCCGATCTGCGTTTTCTGCAACGCCTGTGGTCCTCGATTCAGGAACGCATCGAACCGGCAGGAGCCGGTGACGTTGTGCATGAGGATCTTCCGCTGGTATTACGCGTGTTGCGCGATATATCCGATGCCGATGTGGAGAAACTGCGTATCGATTCACGAGAGACTTTTCAGCGGGTCGAGAATTTCGTCAGCCAGTTCACACCCGAGCTGGCGGGCAAACTCGAGTATTATCCGGGCGAACGGCCGATCTTCGATCTTTATAATGTCGATGATGAAATTCAAAAGGCGCTGGATCGTAAAGTGCAGCTGAAATCCGGTGGTCATCTGGTGATTGATCAGACTGAGGCCATGACGACTATCGATGTCAATACTGGCGCCTACGTCGGGCACCGGAACCTGGAAGAGACAATTTTCAAAACCAACCTGGAAGCGGCGCAGGCGATCGTGCGTCACTTACGGCTGCGTAATCTGGGCGGCATGATTATCGTGGATTTTATCGATATGCAGACAGAGGAGCACAAGCGCCAGGTGTTGCGCGCGCTTGAAAAGCATATAGAACGCGATCATACCAACTGTCATATCAGCGAAATATCGAATCTTGGCCTGGTTCAGATGACGCGAAAACGCACCCGCGAAAGCCTCGAGCATGTGCTGTGTGAAACCTGTCCAACCTGCGATGGACGGGCCTCCGTGAAGACGGCAGAAACGGTGTGCTACGAAATATTCAGGGAAATTCTGCGTGAGGCCAGGCAGTTTGATGCACAACAGTTGCTGGTGCTGGCATCGCAGGAAGTTGTCGATTTGCTGCTGGATGAAGAATCGACCAGCCTGGCGGAACTCGAGGCGTTTATTGGCAAACCGATTAAGTTCCAGGTTGAAGCCTTGTACGCACAGGAACAGTTCGACGTAGTCTTGTTGTAAGGCGTAGTAATGTGGTGAGTCAATTAATTTTCAATTTATTCGAGCCTGGGGTCACCAGGTAGATTCCAATGTTTGTCCTGCGAACTCTGCGCGTTGCCTGGTTGAGCGTTGCAATACTGCTGGTGGCGCTGGCTTTTGCGCTCAGCGCTGTGCGGCTGTTGTTACCCGGTATGTCGGAGTACAAGGCACAGATTGAATCTGTTGCCCGGAATTTTCTGCAGCGCCCTGTGCAGATTGGTTCGCTCGACGCGGCCTGGCATGGACTGTCGCCTGTGCTGAAGCTAAACCAGGTGGTCATTCAGGATCAGCAGTTCCCCAATGGCGAATTAACGATTGCTGAAGTGCAGGTGGCGCTGGATGTTTCCGGTTCGCTGATGCAGCGCAGGTGGCGCACTGCAGGGATCAGATTTATCGGTATCGGTTTAAGTCTGGAAACTGATCTGAAGAACCGCAGGAAGGTGGATTGGGAGCTTGAGCCATTCAACTGGCTGTTGCAGCAGGAGAGTATTGCGCTCGAAGAGGTGACGATCGACTGGACAGATGCGGGACTGTTTGAACAGCCCGTCCAGTTGACAGGGCTTTCTTTGAAGCTGGTGAATGAGGGTAGACGCCACCAGTTTTTACTGCAGACAGACTTGCCTGCATCGTTAGGCGAGAGGCTGAAAATCGCTGCGGATCTTAATGGGCAGGGAACAGATTATCAGGATTGGCAGGGCAGGGTTTACCTGGAAACCAGGAGTCTGGCGCTGGATACTGTTGAACACGTTTTATCCGAAGCGTCGTTTAGCGCCAGCGGCAGGATGGATCTCGAGCTTTGGGCGGGCATTCGCGACTCGCAGCTGGATTGGGGAAGTGGCTCATTCCTCATACATGATGCATTGTTTAAAAATACGACAGCGGACGCACAGAGCATCGGGGCTGATCTGTTGTCCAGCGCTTTTTCCCTGCAGTCCACCCCTACCGGTTGGGATGCCGGGTTGAGGGAATTCGAGCTGCATCGGGACAACAGGATAGTCTGGCCGTCGTCAGAAGTTAACCTGCATATTGACACCGGTACTGAACTCAGGATTCGGGGCAATGCCTCGATGCTGGATCTGGATGAATTGCACTCGCTTACGCCTTTGTTGCCATGGGTTGATGCAGACGCGCTGTTAATGCTCGACCGACTGGAGCCTGAAGGTCTGTTGCGCGAAGCAGAATTTGAGTTCAATCACACCGAGGGTGCGGCACCGCGATTTTCGGCTCGGGCGAAGATAGAGGAGCTGCAATTTGCGGCCAATGCCGGCCAGCCTGGTGTCAGCGGCTTGTCCGGCTGGCTTGAAGGCAATCTTCAGTCGGGTTACCTGCACCTCGATTCTGCCCACGCCTCTCTGCGCCTGCCAACCGTGTTTCCTGCGGCGCTTGATCTCACGCATCTGGCAGGGGTCGTGCACTGGCAGCGCTATGCGGACCTTTTCCGCATAGAAAGTCGGCACTTGAGAGTGGAAAGCGGTGAGCTGGGCTTGCTGGCGCGCTGGCAGCTGGACTGGTCATACGATATGCCGTCACCCTGGCTCGATATGCAGCTTGCCGTCGATGATTTCCCGCTGACCCAGGTACGGAATCGCTTGCCGGAAAAAGTAATGCCAGCCAAAGCGGCGGCCTGGTTAAAACAGGCTTTTGCTGCCGGCACCGCCACCAACATACGGCTGCTGTTGCAGGGCAGAGTGGACCAGATGCCATTTGACCATGGCGAAGGGAAATTTGAGACACGTTTTGATTTTGAGGATGCTGTACTGAATTACCATCCTGACTGGGGGCGGCTCGATGAAATGGACGGGTCTGCGCTGTTTGTGGGCCGCAGCATGCAGATTACCGGCACCTCTGGGCGGATACAGGATTCACCCGTCAAGCGGGTGGTTGCAGTTATCAAGAACCTCAAGAAACCATGGCTGCAGATCGAGGGCACTGTGGGCGGCACCCTGCCAGGTATGCTTGAGTACACCAGCAACAGCCCGTTGGGCAGGAAATTTGGTGGTTTTATCGAACGGCTGGATAGCGGGGGTGACGCACGCCTGCAACTGGAGTTGCACATACCACTGGTTCGCAGCCTCGGCAAGGTCAGGGTTAACGGGGTCGTGGCGCTGGAGCATAATGACCTGATATTGAAGGGAGAAGATATTCGATTTAACGATATTCAGGGAATACTGCGTTTCACTCAGAAAGGCCTGAGTGCCGACAAGCTGCAGGCGAGGTTGCTGGATCGGCCTGTGCTGGTATCGGTCTCCCAACAGGGCGCAGACGCTCGTACCAAGACGGTGGTGGATATCCGGGGAAAGCTGGGGGTTATCGAACTGTTACCGGAAATAGCGATGCTGGCGCCCCATATCGAGGGTATGACAGAGTGGCAGGCTTTGTTGGAAATTCAAAATCAGCCGCAACCCGGTCAACCCGCGCTTGAGTTGCAGTTACGTTCGGATCTCAAGGGTGTGGCAATTGATCTTCCGCATCCGTTCACGAAGCAGGCGGCCGAGTCACGGGAATTTCGGCTGATCGGTGTTCCCGGCCAGGAAAGCCGGTATCCGCTAAAGATCAGTTACGGTAAACACATTAATGCAGCGGTACTTCTGGCGGCCAATAAACGGGGGGTTTATAAAGCCAATGTTCGTTTTGGTGGCGGGATTGCACAATTGCCGGACGGTCGAGAGATACATCTATCCGGTCGCCTCGACGAACTGGATCTGGGTCGCTGGGTTTCGTTGTTCAGTGCCAACCCGGGTGGTGATAACAAAGCACCGGCATTGACGGTCGATCTGGCGGTTGAAAAATTCCTGCTGGCCGGAATGCAGGTAGAAGACATCAGTGCTGAAAGCAGGATGCCGGATCCCTGGCATTTTCAGCTGCGAGGAGAGGGGGCCAGTGGGTGGGTTCGATGGATTTTTGCAGATCGGGCCAAGCCCGCCAGGCTTATGGCCAATCTGCAACGGCTGGTGTTGATGAGCCAGGAGGCGAGTCAGGATTCTGAAAGTTCTGCGCTTGTACAGCCCAATACATTGCCGGAGATGGATATCAGTATTGACGCCTTGAATTGGAGTCAGCGGGAACTGGGAAGTATCAAACTGGCCGGCAAACGCTCTCGATACGGTATCAGTTTTGAAACCCTGGACATGCATTCCAGGGCCATTGGCTTTAAGGGGCAGGGCGCATGGCTGAATATCGATGGACAGCAAAGTACCCGGTTTAACGCCGCCATTGACGGTGGAGAGCTGGGTGAACTCACTGACTTACTGGGTACCGTCAGTGTCATCAAGGGCGGTAAGCTGAGTGGTGATATTGTGGCAAACTGGCTTGGTTCACCCGCTGACTTCAGCCTGGCAACAGTCGAGGCCGAATTTAATCTCAGGGCCGAAGATGGCAGGCTGCTCAGTGTCGACAAAGGCGGTGCCGGCAAATTGCTCAGTCTGTTCAGTCTTAATTCCCTGCAGCGGCGTTTAACGCTCGACTTCACAGATGTGTACAAGGAAGGCTTCAGCTTCGACAAAATGCAAGGACGCTTTGTGATCACCGAGGGTAATGCATTTACCAATGACTTCACCATCAAGGGGACGTCCGCGACCATCGAGGTTGACGGCCGAACCGGCCTGGTTGCACAGGATTATGACCAACGGGTCACAGTCACACCACAGGTCAGCTCAACCTTGCCGATTGCGGGGGTGATTGCAGGTGGGCCGGTGGTAGGCGCCGCCGTGTTCCTGGCCGACAAGCTGGTCGGAGACAAATTCAATCGCATTACCCGGGTCCGTTATCAGGTGAGTGGAAGCTGGGATAAGCCGGTGTACAAGAGGCTGGTGCATAAGAGCAGGGATGGCAATGATGTCGGGATAGAAGCGGATGAGCCCTAGTGTACCCCGTCACTACTATTGACAGGGTACACCCGGCAGGTATTCGGCGAGCTCTGTGCTATGCTCTGGCTATGAAAGCACTGGCCTTTTTGTCGTTGTTGCTGATTTCTCCGCGCATGCTCGCTGAAACCGCGCAGTGGGTATTAAGTGCAGACGCATGGGCAAGACCGAGGGATGGGCAATCGGTTGCCCGGATGTCTCCCTTGCCTGAGGTGATGTCCAGCTGGTCGGAGAACGACGGGCGACGCCTGCTCATCCGCTATCCGGGAGGGGAGGAAGGTTTGTTGTGGGCACATGAACTGCGTTCCTGGCTGGTTGCACTGGGTGTGCCACTGGACGACCAGGAACTGGTGGCGGGCAGTCATCAGGCCGATCGCATTGAACTGGAACTGACGAGGTAAGAATAAGTGACAACGGTAGCCTGTATACAAATGGCATCCGGGCCCAACGTCGGAGCGAATCTGCTGGAAGCGGAACGCCTGATCGGGATGGCGGTAGACAAGGGTGCCAAACTCATTGTGTTACCGGAAAATTTTGCCATCATGGGCAAGGAAGAAAGCGACAAGGTGGCGGTGCGCGAATCCGATGACGGCGGCCCCATTCAGGATTTTCTTTCCCAGCAAGCCGTGAAGCAGGGGATCTGGCTGGTGGGTGGCACGGTACCCATGGTTGCAAAGGCAGATAACAAGATCCGCGCAGCCTGCCTGTTGTATGACGATCAGGGAAAACAGGCAGCGCGCTATGACAAGATTCACCTGTTTGACGTCTCGCTTGTGGATAGTGACGAACGCTACGCCGAATCAGAGGCCATCGAGTCAGGGGACCAGGCCGTCGTCGTGGAGACGCCGTTTGGCAAACTGGGGCTGGCGGTTTGTTACGATCTGCGCTTCCCCGAGTTATTTCGCACCATGTTGGACCAGGGTATGGACATCATTGCAATGCCATCTGCATTTACCGCCATTACCGGCAAAGCGCACTGGAGTATCCTGGTGCGCGCCCGCGCGATTGAAAACCTGTGCTATGTCCTGGCAGCCGGCCAGGGTGGTTATCACGTCAACGGGCGTGAAACCTATGGCCACAGCATGATCGTCGACCCCTGGGGACAGGTCATGAACGAACTGGCCAATGGTTCCGGGCTGGTATGTGCTGATATAGACATGGAGCGGCTGAAGAATATTCGCCGTACGTTTCCGGTTCTGGAACACCGCAATATCGTCTGCCGGGTCTTCTGATACGACCGCGCTTTTCGCATCGCTTCAAGCACATGCCCCAGGGCACCCTCTCTTGCTGCGCAATTCACCTTGTGCCCCAGGGCCCCTCTCTTGCTACGCAATTCACCTTGAAGGGTACGAAGGTCACCAAGGGACAACATATTAACTGGTATCCGCAAAAAATTTTATACGGTATATGTTGTTACCGGAGAGTATGGCGGATACACACGGAAATCTCTTTTCTTTGAAAGCCTTTGTGACCTTCGTGCCCTTTGTGGTGAAAAATCACAGCCGCGAGACTGTTAGACAAGGCCTTCGAACGGTTCCACACAGACAACGTCTCCGGGTTCAACGTCGCCCGATGCGGTCGGCAGGATGATGAAGCAATTGGCACTACTCATTGAACTCAGCATTCCGGAACCCTGCGCCCCGCTTCTCGATACCGAGAGACTGCCGTTATCTGCGACTTTCAGGACACCGCGCTGGAATTCCATGCGCCCCGGTCTTTTCCTGAGTCTGGACTGGCACGGGACGTTAAAGCGGGCCGGACGAACATCGCTCTGGCCCATCATGCGCCGCAGTGCAGGCTGGACGAATTCATAGAAGGTAACCATGACTGCAACCGGATTGCCCGGCAGCCCGAAGAAAAGCGCGTCGTTGACCGTGCCGAATGCCAACGGGCGTCCGGGTTTTATAGCCAGCTTCCAGAAATCCACTGTGCCGGTTTCGGCAAGTATTTCCCTGACGAAATCGGCTTCGCCGACGGATACACCGCCGGTGGTGATAACCACGTCCGCCATGCTGGCGGCGTACTGAAAGGCTTCATTGAGAGCGTCCCGCTTGTCGGCTATCACACCCATGTCGAGCGATTCTACATTCAGGCGTGCCAGCATCCCGTGTAAGGTGTAACGGTTACTGTCATAGATCTCTCCTTCAGCCAGAGGCTCACCGATTGAGCGCAGCTCGTCTCCGGTCGAGAAAAAAGCTACCCGCAGTCTGCGTGCAAGCTTGATTTCAGCGATTCCCAGTGAGGCAAACAGGCCAAGTTCGGCGGGGGATATCTTTTTCCCTGCCGGTACGGCAATTTCACCGATGCCGAGATCCTCGCCGGCCCGGCGGACATTCTGTCCTGGCTGATGGCCGGGTCCGATATGGATCATGTTATCAACGCATTCGACCTGCTCCTGCATAATGACCGTATCCGTACCGTCAGGTATTTTGGCGCCGGTCATGATTCGTACACACTGGTGTTCCTGTGCAGAGCCATGGTAAGGCCGTCCAGCCCAGGCTGTGCCGATTACCGTTAGCGGTGTGGTGGAGTCATCTGCTGGTAAATCGGATGAGCGGACGGCGTAGCCGTCCATGGCTGAATTGTTGTGTGCCGGTACATTAACAGTGGAATACACGTCTTCGGCAAGCGTTCTGTTGAGCGCACTGCGTACAGCGATTTTCTCGCATCCGCCAACAGGCCTGATAAGAGCTTCTATGCGATGTTCGGCTCGTTCAGCGCTGAGGGTGTCGGGGTCAAAGTCGTCCGCGCAACTGGCTTGCGTTTTTATCCTGTCGTTGGTGGTCATGTTTTGTGAACGTCCTTTTGATGTGTCATTTTCCGTTCCACGCTTTCCTTGTCATCCGGTGTATTGATATTGATAAAGGCGTCGGGCCAGTCGGAGAAGTCCGTTCTCGCCAGCCGGTGCTCGGCGTACCAGGTATCGATTTTGCGTCCGCCATCCTCGAGGTAAGTCATCAGGCTGGGTAGCAGTTCTTTGCGCAACAGGGCGAATACAGGTTGCATGCGCGTGCTGTCGTGCGCGACACTGATATCCGCCTGTTTATCTTGCAGTTCATGAAACAGTCTCTCGGCGAGTACTGGAGGGATGAAAGGAGAGTCGCAGGGCACGGTGAGAAGATAATCGGTGTTGGTGGCCTGCATTCCGCTGGCCATGCCCACCAGTGGGCCGAAAAACTCACCCATCAGGTCCTCGATCACCGGATAAGCGTAGCGACGGTACTGATCGAGATTGCGATTGGCATTAATCAGTATGCTGCCAACCTGCGGTGTCAGGGTGGTGATGATGTGTTCGACCATGGCTCGGCCATTTATTTCAATCAGCCCCTTGTCCTGTCCACTCATTCGCCGTGCAAGCCCTCCGGCAAGTATGACGGCGGTTATCTGCTGTTTCGGGATCCTAGTGTGTTCATTCATAGTTGTGTTTGATCGATTAACAGGGCTTTTGTTCGCTTGTCCGGCCTTGTCTGCAAGGGTTAAACCTGCTGATGGTTCGCGCGATCCATAAGTTTTATGTTGCTTCGATAGCCCGGATCTCTGCTCCATATTACGCTGGAACAGGAAGGGTTTCACGACAGTATATCTGCAGGGACCCGTTTTGCAGAGATGTCGGTGTTCGTCCCCTATCAGGGTGGAGATATGTGGTTCGTGACTGGTCACGATGGTGCTCACTCCCTCCGACTTGAGGCGCTGTATCAGGTGGATCGTCTGCTCCCTGGCATTGATATCCATACTGGCGAGTGGTTCGTCGAGCAGCAGCAGCCTCGGCGACAATACCCGCGCCCGCGTCAAGGCGACGCGCTGTTTTTCCCCTCCCGAGAGCTGGCGTGCATTTCTCGTGGCAAGTTTCGAGAGTTGCGCCCATTGCAGCGCCTGAGCTACCTTTTCATCCACCTGAACCCGGTTCAGGCCGCTACGGCGCAGTCCGTAGGCAATATTCTCTGCGACAGTTTTATCGAACATATAGGGTTGCTGGTGCAGGTAGACAACGTCATGAAGTAATTTCTGCTGTGCGAGCTTCCAGGGCAGATGCTCACCGTCATACAGTATGTCCACATGATCCGGCTTATCCAGTCCTGCAAGAATCTTGAGCAGGGTGGTTTTTCCTGCACCGTTGCGACCGCTCAGGACGATGCAGGTGTTTTCGGGGATGCTGAACTCATCGATGTCGAACAGGCGTTCTCCACCATGTATGGACTTGCGCAGGTGCTTGAACTGCAGAAAGACACTCACCTTACGGTGCCGTCCCTGGCCTGCATGAAGGTCAGAGCAAAATTCAACAACAGCGCTGACAGCAACAATATGATGCCCAGGGCAATACCCTGTGCGAACTCTCCCTTGCTGGTTTCCAGGGCAATGGCGGTGGTGATGTTGCGGGTGTAATTCAATATGTTACCGCCTATCATCATGGAGCTGCCAACTTCTGCAATAATCCGGCCGAATGCCGCGGTGACCGCGGCAATTAATCCATAACGAACCTCATACATCAGTGTCAGCATGGCCTGCCAGGGTTTGGCGCCGAGGGTCACGGCAGTCTCCCAGGCACGTTGATCCGCAGCCTGGAGGGTGGCGTGACTGAACGCCACCAGCAATGGAAAACACAGAACAATCTGACCGATAACCATGCCGGTCTGGGTGAACAGGAGCTTAAGGTCGCCGAAAGGGCCGCTTCTTGACAGCAGCATGTAAATGGTCAGTCCGACCACTACGGCGGGAAGGGCCAGCAAGGTATTGAACGTGGATATCAACACGCGTCGCCCCGGAAATCGTGCATGTGCGAGCAAGAAGGCAAGCAGCAAGGCGACCGGTGTCGCAATCAGTACAGCGCGCAGCGATACGCTGAAAGAGATACTCACGATGCTCCAGAGTGCGGGATCACCGGTAAACAGCAGTACCAGTGCCTGTCGACTGGTTTCAAGCAATTGAGTCATGGATTACCGTCAGGCTGAACCGGGTCGTGCATGGGTACAAACAGCCTTTGCTTGTCGATGGTAAAATTCCCTATCATGTTCTGGGCCGCTGGCGATGTGATCCAGTTGATCAGCGCCATGGCTCCGTTGTAGTTTACGTCAGGATACCTGGCCGGATTGGCGGCGATGATGCCATAGGGGTTGAACAGGTGTTCATCCCCCTCTGTGACTATTATCAGAGGTGCCTTGTTCCGGTAAGCAAGCCAGGTGCCACGGTCCGTCAATGTGTAAGCGTCGAGTTCCCCGGCAATCTGCAATACCTTACCCATGCCCTGGCCCGCTTCCCTGTACCAGTGTCCCTGCGGTGTAATGCCGGCTTGTTCCCAGAGCTGCAACTCCTTCTTATGGGTGCCGGAAGTGTCGCCCCTGGAGATGAACAGGCTGTTGCTGGCCACGAGGCGCGAGAGCGCGCTTGTGGCATCTGTTGTGCCACGAATATTTGCCGGATCACTGTCCGGTCCCACCAGCACGAAATCGTTGTACATGACGTCACGGCGATTGACACCGTAGCCGTCGCCGACCAGTTTATCCTCTGCGCTCCGGGCATGCACCAGAACGACATCGACATCGCCCTCACGGAGCAGGCGCAGTGCCTTGCCGGTGCCTACCGAAATCACCTTGACGGTGTATTCATTGTCTTTTTCAAAGGCGGGCAACAGAATATCCAGCAAGCCTGAATTGTCTGTACTGGTCGTCGTGGCCAGGCGTATGAAGGTGGTATCAGCCATGGTTTTGCAGCTTCCGGCAACAAAGACAATAAGCCAGAAAGCCGTTTTATACAGCGCTTTTTTCATGACTGCCGCTTGTGATGTTGTTGTTGAGGCCGGGCATCGTAGACGATGTTATCTGCGCCATTGTAAACCAGGAAGTGTTTGCCTTTTGCCCTGGCAATCATGATTACCCCGAGTTCCTGTGCCAGTTCCAGGCCCATATTGGTGACGCCGGAACGGGATAATAATACCGGTATCCCCATTTGCGCGGTTTTCATGACAATCTCTGATGTCAGTCGGCCGGTGGTGTAGAAGATCTTGTCTGCACCCGTCAGGTACTCGAGCCACATCGATCCAGCGATGGCGTCGGCGGCATTGTGGCGCCCGACGTCTTCGACAAAAATCAGGATGTCCGTGTGCCGACACAGGCCACAGCCGTGCACCGCCCCGGCGCGTTTATAGATTTCGTTATGCTGGCGAATATTGTCCAGCAGTCCGTAGATCACCGATTGGTGTACGGACACCTCGGGCAACCTGACGGCGTAGAGTGCATCCAGTGTGCAGCTGAATACAGTGCCTTGACCGCAGCCGGTTGTGACAGTGCGTTTCTTCAGTTTCTCGTCCCAGCCCGCGACACCTTCCCAGGTGCTTAGCCGGGCGGATTCGGTGCGCCAGTCTACCGAAACATCCTTGATCTGCCTCAGTTCCTGAATAAAGCGCTGATTACGCAGATAACCGATAGTCAGGGCTTCGGGGTGGGTGCCGAGTGTCATCAGGGTGACGATTTCGCGTCCATCCACATACAGGGTCAACGGTGACTCTCCTGCGACATGAACCTGTCGGGATTTGCCCTGTTCATCAAGCGCGGTAACCGGGTGTGTCGGCGACAGACCTTGCTGGCTCATGCTCGGGCGATAGCGGTGCTCGGACAATTCAACCTCCTCCCGCATCAGGTTTTGTGGTGCAGCGCCCTGGCCGGGCGTACTCATGTATGTCTGTCAATTTAGGCCTATACTGAGTCTTTATTGTTATCTGGATCTGATTTGAAGGCATCGATAATGCGTAAGGCCTTTCCTGTCTCGATTATAGTGGGCTTTCAGAGTACTTGCGATAAGCGCTGGGAAAGTGGCTATTGGAAGGTGACAGGGCTGGTAGCCGGCGGGTCTGCTGCCAGGGAGGGGATCCACCGGCAGCCGCTGCATGCTGCCACTGAAGGCACACCCTATCTATGGACAGGTTTGAGTGTAGAACTGCACAGGGATGATGCCGAGAGTTATTATTTCAATATTATCAGTGATACACCACGGGTATTCGTTATCTGCAGCCAGCAGGAGTCGGAGCCGCTTACACCAGTCATCGTCACACTGAGTTATGATGAGGCCGCCTCCTACATGGAGACGGATGAAGTGGTGGAATCCGTGGCAATGCCAGCCGAACTGTATCGCTGGGTCGAACAGTATGTGCTGGAAAATTACCTCCCTGAGAAACGAAAGAAACGCAAGCGGGATAACTGGAAGGAGGCTGATAGTGATCGATCCGGAAGGCGCTGATCCGGAAACCGGGTTTGATCGGGGCGAGGATGACGAGGGTTTTCTGGCGCGCTGGTCGCGGCGCAAGCAGGCCGGTTACCGGAATCAGGAACATCCGTCGGCTCCCGGTCCGCAAACATTGTCCGGCGAACCGCCGGCAGCAGACGATTCGCAACAGGCCACGCCGCAGCGGCAAGTGACCGATGCGGATATGCCCCCGGTGGATTCGCTGGATGAAAAGAGTGATTATGCGGCTTTCATGTCAGCCGGGGTCAGCGAAAAGCTGAGGGCACAGGCGCTACGCAAGCTTTTTCATCTGCCCGGTTTTCATCTGCCCGATGGTCTGGACGACTATGACGATGATTTCACGCAGTTTGACAAGCTCGGGGATATTGTCACCCGTGAAATGGAGCGCATGCTGGTCCGTGAGAGGCAGGCAGCAGATGAAACGGAGGCCGCGCCAGAGCCTGGTCAGGTGGATGTTGAACGTGAAGCTGAAGCGGCGCAAGGCGATGTGGCGGACGGGATGGTCGCTAAAGCAGAGGATGCTCCCGGCAATGGAGACGAGCACAGTGAGCGGGGCTAGCAGGCTGTTGAAAAAGTCTCAGGTGAGTGCGAGACAAGGCAAAAATCGGCGAAAAAGCGCATTGTACACGCAGTACATGAGCATTTTGAGCCGATTTTTAACGCAGGATCGTGCCGCATGAGGGTTTTTCAACAGCCTGCTGGTGGCGGCAGATTGCGCGTCGAACGTACATCATGATGAATGGCGGCGAAGCGGATCTGCTGTCCAGGCTTTCATCCGCAAGCGGCAACGGGCAGGCACGCAGCACGGCATGCACAGCTGCAGCTTCAACAGAGAGGCAGCCTGCCGCGGCGGTATCTTACCAGTCGGCTGGTACGCTTCTTATTGCAGGCGCAGAAGACGGCGCATTGGCGGCCGCTGAACGGTTGAAGGGGCACGGCAGCTTGACGTGCACGGTTCTGCTGCCGGAGCAAGGTCAATCCGCTGGCGTTGAGTCAGCAGGCACTGCACTGATACGGGGTAAGGTGAAATCGCTTTCGGGACACCTGGGGCAGTTCAGGGTTCAGCTGGAGTCGCCGGCCGCAGCGGCCGCTTTGAAGGAGGCGACGGGCAAAACTGAAGGATACTTTGATCTGGTGCTTGATCTGAGTAACCCGCCGTTCCTGGGTAGCGAGATTTTGCCGCCCGGTTATTACGCGCCGGCAGATGCCGCTGCGCTGCAACAGGCGCTGCAGGAACTCCCGACGCTGGTAGGGGAATTCGAAAAGCCAAGGTATTTTCGCTATAACGCCTCGATATGTGCGCATGGCAGAAGCGGTATCACCGCCTGTACGCGCTGCCTGGATGCTTGCCCGACCGATGCCATCATATCCATTGGCGACAGCATTCAGGTAGACCCGAAGCTGTGCCAGGGCGCGGGAAGTTGCGCGACGGTGTGCCCCACCGGCGCTATCAGTTATGGCTACCCGCGCCTCGGCGACACCTTGCAACGGCTGCGCACCCTGCTCAAGACCTACCGGCAGGAAGGCGGCACCGAGGCTGTACTGCTGCTGCATGATGCTGAGGATGGCCGACGACGGCTTGAGGCAGTGGTACAGCAATTGCCGGAAAATGTTATCCCGTTCGAGATCGAGGAGCTGGGCAGCGTGGGTATGGACAGCTGGCTTGCGGCGCTGGCTTACGGTGCGTCAGCGCTGTGGCTGCTGGCTACCCCAGCTGTGCCCGCTTCTGTGATGACGGTCATCGCGACACAGTTGAACGTTGCCCGGGTTATTCTGCAAGGTATGGGGTATCCCGCTGATGTGCTGCAGATAATCGGCACGGATTCCGAGGCACTGCTGCAGCTGCTGAATAGCCGCTTACCGGTATTCGCGCCTGAGCACGCTGAATTTGCCGCACTGGATGAGAAACGTACCGTCATCCGTCTTGCCGTAGACCATCTGTATGAACAGGCGCCCGCACAGCGGCCATTGGTGTCTCTGCCGGCGGGTTCTCCCTTCGGTGAAGTCGAGGTCAGCGCCGAACGATGCACGCTGTGCATGGCCTGCGTGTCACAATGTCCCGCCAATGCCTTGTCGGCGGGAGACGAAAAACCGCAGCTCAAGTTTATTGAAGCCAACTGCGTGCAGTGCGGGCTGTGCTGCAGAAGCTGTCCCGAGGACGCCATCGCCGCTTCACCGCGTTTTCTGTACGATGCTGTCAAGCGCAACAGGATGCGTGTCCTCAACGAAGAGGAACCTTTTTGCTGTATTCGTTGTGGTAAAGCGTTTGCCGCACGCAGCGTGATCGAACGAATCACGCAGAAAATGAAGGGGCATCCCATGTTCAGTGGCGAGGCACTGGCGCGTATCAGCATGTGCGACGACTGCCGCGTCAAAGCTATCTACAACGATGAACAGGCTGGTGCCGGTATTTCCACTGGAGATAAAACGTGAATACAGACCGGAAGACGGTGCATGCCGGTGCGGATCTTGACCAGGGAGAGCGTGCCCGCGCCGATATCTACCGGCTGCTGGCTGCGCTACTGGCCGGGCCACCTGACCAGGCGCTGTTGGATCTGCTACGCGCCCTGGAGCCTGACACGACAGCCGGCACGTCGATGAATTCCACCTGGCGAGAGCTGCGGGCAGCGGCAGAGAACACCGGACCACAAGGTGTTGGAGAGGAATATTTTAATTTATTCATAGGCTTGGGGCGTGGTGAACTGGTTCCCTATGGCTCCTGGTACGTTCATGGCTTGCTGATGGAAAAGCTGTTGGCGTCCTTGCGTGACGAGCTTGCCACACTGGGATTTGGGCGCCGTGATGGTGTTTCGGAGCCGGAAGATCATGTCGCCGCATTGTGTGAGACGATGGGGATGATAATTTGCGATTCTGCGCTATCCTTAAGACAGGCGGCTTTTTTCGAGACCTATCTGGATTCCTGGATGGGGCGGTTTTTTGTCGATCTGGAAGAGGCCGAAACAGCCGTTTTCTATAAAGCGGTCGGCCGTTTGGGCCAACAGTTTCTGGATGTGGAGAGGCAGTATTTTTCGTTGCCGGCATAGTGAACTTGATGGAGCATTCCGTAGTCACTAGAGTTGACAGGCTGTGCTTCCAGTGGAGAGGAAAATGAAAGGACGACCCGCTCAGTACATAACAGACCGCAGGTTGTTTCTGAAAGGCGTCATTGCAGCAGGTGGCGCAACAGCCCTGACGGCGGTAGCAGCACCTCACCTCGCGGACCCGCCCGAGGACAAACAGGCAGATGCAGGCGGAAATCCTGATGCCGTTTCACAGGGTTACCGGGAAACCGCCCACATCAAGGCGTATTACCGAACACTCAGGGACTAGGAGCCTGTCGGACTTAGGCTCCTGGCACAGATTGCGTCACTTTCGCTGCGGCGCGAGGTGCGCACTGTCAAAGTAGTAATTCTCCAACGCAGGAGGCTTGACCATGAAGCTGGTTAGAAAGCAACGAGGCACCAACCACCTCAACATCGACAGTCCGATTCTGAATGCCACCATGGATCGTCGAACATTCCTCAGGCGTTCCGGTATTACCGTCGGCGGTGTGGCAGCGGCGAGCTCATTGTCGGTGTCCATGATGAAAAAGGCGGCAGCAGCCGACGCACCCGTCAGCACCGACGCCAGCAAGGTCGAGCAGGTGCGAACCATCTGCACGCATTGTTCGGTCGGTTGCGGCATTTACGCCGAGGTGGAAAACGGTGTCTGGACGGGTCAGGAACCCGCCTTCGATCATCCTTTCAATCGCGGTGCGCATTGCGCCAAGGGCGCGTCGGTGCGGGAGCACGGTCACGGCGAGCGTCGCCTGAAATATCCGACCAAGCTGGTCAACGGTAAATGGACAAAGGTTTCCTGGCAGCAGGCGATCGACGAGATCGGTGACCAGATGTTACAGATCCGCGAGCAATCCGGTCCTGATTCCGTGTATTGGCTCGGTTCCGCCAAACACAACAACGAACAGGCCTATCTGTTCCGCAAGTTCGCTGCACTGTGGGGGACCAATAACGTCGACCACCAGGCCCGCATCTGTCATTCAACCACGGTAGCCGGTGTTGCCAACACCTGGGGCTACGGCGCGATGACCAACTCCTACAACGATATTCACAACAGCCAGGCGATACTGATCATCGGCGGTAATCCTGCCGAGGCACACCCGGTTGCGCTGCAGCATATCTTTCGTGCCACGGAACGTAACAAGGCGCCGCTGATCGTCATCGATCCGCGCTTCACCCGCACCGCGGCGCACGCTGACCTGTACATGCGGCTCCGACCCGGTACCGACGTTCCGGTTGTCTGGGGCATGCTCTGGCACATCTTCCAGAACGGTTGGGAAGACAAGGAATTTATCCGGCAACGGGTCTACGGCATGGACGATATCCGCAAGGAAGTGGCCAAATGGACGCCGGACGAGGTTGAACGGGTTTCCGGGGTGCCGGAAGAGACAATAAAACGCGCGGCCAGGATCATGGCCGACAATCGACCGGGTACCTTTATCTGGTGCATGGGCGGCACGCAGCACACCATCGGCAATAACAATACCCGTGCTTACTGCGTTTTCCAGCTCGCGCTGGGCAACATGGGGGTCGCCGGTGGTGGTACCAACATCTTCCGTGGCCACGACAATGTGCAGGGTGCCACCGATTTCGGTGTTTTGAGCCACACGCTGCCAGGATACTACGGTCTGTCAGAAGGCGCCTGGAAACACTGGGCCAAGGTGTGGGATGTGGACTATGAGTGGCTGTCTGGACAATTTGACCAGGGCAGTTATGAAGAAGCCAAGGGTAAACCGGCCAAACCCATGAACACCAAGGGCATCCCGGTCTCGCGCTGGATCGATGGCGTACTGGAGAACAAGGACAACATAGCGCAGAAGGACAATGTGCGTGCCATGGTGTTCTGGGGGCATGCGCCCAACAGTCAGACGCGCGGTAAGCAGATGAAAGAGGCTATGGAAAAACTGGATCTGATGGTGATCATCGATCCCTATCCGACCGCCAGTGCCGTCATGCAGGATCGCACCGATGGCGTCTACCTTCTGCCTGCGGCCACGCAATTCGAGACCTACGGTTCGGTGACGGCTTCCAACCGTTCCCTGCAGTGGCGCGACACGGTCATCGACCCCTTGTTCGAGTCGCTGCCCGATCACACCATCATGTACACGCTTTCCAGGAAACTGGGGTTCGCTGACCAGCTGATCAAGAATATCAAGGTGAACGGCGAGGAACCTTTGATCGAGGACATCACGCGCGAGTTCAACAAGGGCATGTGGACCATCGGTTATACCGGCCAGAGCCCGGAAAGGCTGAAGCAACACCAACAGAACTGGCATACCTTCGATTACACCAGCCTGGAAGCCAAAGGTGGTCCGGTCAACGGCGATTACTATGGTATGCCCTGGCCGTGCTGGGGGACAGCCGAGATGGGGCATCCGGGAACACCGAATCTGTACGATACCAGCAAACCGGTATCCAGGGGCGGGCTGAATTTCAGGGCCCGGTTTGGCGTCGAGCGCGACGGCGTCAACCTGCTCGCCGAAGACTCCTATCCGAAGGGCAATGAAATCAAGGACGGCCACCCGGAATTTACCGCTGACCTGCTCAAGAAGTTTGCCTGGTGGGATGATCTGACAGACGACGAGAAGCAACTGGCAGAGGGCAAGAACTGGAAGACAGATCTTTCCGGTGGTATCCAGCGGGTGGCTATCAAACACGGTTGCGCACCGTTTGGTAATGCCAAGGCCCGAACTGTCGTCTGGACCTTCCCTGACCCGGTTCCTGTGCACCGCGAACCCCTGTATACCTCGCGGCGCGACCTGGTCGAGAAATATCCCAGCTACGAAGATCGCAAATCATTCTATCGACTGCCTACCCGTTACGGGTCCATCCAGGCCAAGGATTACACCGGCGAGTATCCGCTGATTATGACCAGTGGCCGCCTGGTAGAGTACGAAGGCGGTGGTGACGAGACCCGCTCGAATCCCTGGCTGGCTGAACTGCAGCAGCATATGTTCGCTGAAATCAATATCGTCGACGCCAACAATAACGGCATTAAGGACGGCGATCAGATCTGGGTGGCAGGACCGGAAGGGGCGCGCATCAAGGTCATGGCCAAGGTGACCCAGGAAGGTATCGCCGCCGGCGTGGTGTGGTTGCCGTTCCACTTCGGCGGCCATTTCGAGGGCAGGGATCTGAGGGATAAATACCCGAAGGGCAGCGATCCCTACGTACTGGGTGAGGCCTGTAACACGGCTTTTACGTACGGTTATGACTCGGTCACCCAGATGCAGGAAACAAAATGTTCCCTGTGCCGTATCAGCCGCGCCTGACAGGAAGGAGAATCAATCATGGCTCGAATGAAATTTCTCTGTGACGCTGAACGGTGTATCGAATGCAACGCCTGTGTGACGGCCTGCAAAAACGAGAACGAGGTTCCGTGGGGCATCAACCGGCGCCGGGTGGTGACTATCAACGATGGTTCACCGGGTGAACGTTCCCTGTCAGTCGCCTGCATGCACTGCTCGGACGCCCCCTGTGCCGCTGTGTGCCCGGTGGACTGTTTTTACACCACCGACGATGGCGTGGTACTGCACGACAAGGATATTTGTATCGGTTGTGGTTACTGCTTCTACGCCTGTCCCTTTGGTGCGCCGCAATTTCCTACCACCGGTGCCTTCGGTTCACGAGGCAAGATGGACAAGTGCACCTTCTGCGCTGGCGGTCCCGAGGCGGACAACTCATCAGAGGAACGCCGGAAGTATGGCAGCAACCGCCTGGCTGAGGGTAAGCTTCCCCTGTGTGCCGAGATGTGCGCCACCAGAGCCCTGCTGGCAGGGGATGGTGATACGGTGTCCAATATCTTCCGCGAGCGCGTGACCTGGCGGGGTTCTTCAGGTCTGACATGGGGCTGGGGTGTCGCTTATTCGAAGCCGGGCCTGCGTCGTGGGCGCGGTGTCGAGGGCAAGGCTGCCGGCAAGGACTGAAGTGCCAGGTTCTGACATGAAGCAGTCAAGGAGCCTGTCGCAATGAACAACAACAAGCGCTCGCTGACTGCACACCAGGATGATTTTTTCAGTGTTGTCAAGGCACTGCTTGTCATAGTGCTGCTATTGTCGATTGCCCCGCAGGCATTGGCAGCCGGGGACGCTGAACCCGCGGCCAAAGTTGTCAATCCCGGCGCTGAACTCTGGCGCGAAGTGAGGCAGCGTGAGGCTCCTGTGGCAGGTACCACGCAGGTAGCAGGTATGGACAGCGGCGTGCTCATTAACATCCGTGGTGAGCAGTGGCGCACGTTCCGCATGCAGCAACTGATTCCTGCCGCCGGTGCACTGCTTGGTGGCGTACTCGGGATTATTGTTCTGTTCCACCTGATAAAACGCGGCCTGCGTCTTGAGCTCGGGCGCTCCGGTAACTATTTGCTGCGCTTCAAAGAGATCGATCGTGTTTTGCACTGGTTTGTTGCCACGATATTTATTTTTCTGGCATTGACCGGCTTGATACTGTTAACCGGTCGGGTGGTGTTGATACCGATGGTCGGGCATGACGTCTTCTCGGTTATTGCTTCGGCCAGCAAGGAGGGGCATAACCTGTTCGGCCCCTTGTTTCTGCTCGGTGTCATCGGTCTGTTTATCCGCTTTGTCAGTAAGAACTTTCCCGGCAAAGGTGACATCGGCTGGCTTTTGAAGGCGGGCGGTATGTTTGGCGGAAAACACCCGTCAGCGGGTTTTTTCAATGCCGGTGAAAAGATCTGGTTCTGGCTGGTGATTTTTATCGGTCTGACCCTATCGGCGACCGGGCTGATACTCGAATTTCCGTTTTTCGGGCAGGATCGTCTGATCATCGAGCTGTCGCTGGTACTGCACGGTGTCGGCGCTGTGCTGCTGGTCGCGGGTTTGTTCGGACATATCTATATGGGTACCGCCGGAATGGAAGCTTCGCTCGAGAGTATGACAAGCGGCTACGTCGATGCTAACTGGGCGCGGCAGCATCACGACCAGTGGGCCGAAGCGTGTGAAGCGGAGGGTGCCGTCATTGCCGGTGAAGAATTGGCGAAAAAACAGCGGCTGCGCGGTACGAAAAACAGGGTTCCGGACAGGCCGGCGGCAGAGGAGGGGCAGTGATGACGGAATTCATCGACGGTCCGTTGTGGTATTTTGCGCTGGCTGTCTTTCTGAGCGGCGTGGTGTGGCGGATGTTTTCGATCTTCAGAGCGGGCAGCAAGCCGGATCTTTCGGTGCCCCGGCGCTCTGCTGCCGTGAGCGCTGTCATGACCAGTTTGCGACGCTTTGTACCGCGGCATGAGATGAGCCCGCGTATCCGCTTGCAGCTGGTGGCAGGCTACATGTTCCACCTCGGTCTGTTTGCCCTGCTGCTGTTTGCCGCGCCTCATGTCTTGTTCCTGCAGGAACACCTGCTGGGTTTTGGCTGGACGCCGATGCCGCATTGGGCATTTATCGTCACATCACAGATCGCCTTTGCAGGATTATTGCTGCTTTGGCTGCACCGCGTTCTGAATCCGGTCACCCGCCTGATATCCGATGCCGACGATCATGTCGCCGCAGTGCTGACATTTGTCGTCATGTTGACAGGGTGCCTGGCGCTGATGGAAACCTTTACCGGGCTGAGAGTGTTACACCGCTTTACGGTTGAACTGCTGATGATCTATTTCCCGTTCAGCCGCCTGATGCATGCCTTTACCTTTATTCCGAGCCGCGCCTATACCGGCGCATGGTACGGCCGGCGTGGAGTGGATGCCTGATGAACAATGATTCCGGAGTCCAGTCATGAACAGCAGGCTTGAGCGCGGTGTCGAGGCGATGCGCGCGCAGATGGACGCGCGGGTGGTGTCCTATCTCTCCAGTTGCGTGCACTGCGGCATCTGCGCCGAAGCCTGCCTGTTTTTTACCGAGACCGGGGATCCGCGTTACACACCGATCCATAAAACCGAGCCCATGCGCAAGTTGTGGAGCCAGGAATACACCTTCTGGGGCAAGATCGCTAACAAGCTGGGTCTGAGCAAGCCGCTGACGGAACAGGATTTTGCGGACTGGGAAATGCTGGTCTACGATGGCTGTACCATGTGTGGCCGTTGCAGCATGGTGTGTCCGCTCGGCATAGATATCGCCTATATCATCCGCAAGGTGAAGGAGGGGCTGTGCGCGGCTGGATATTCGCCGCCGGATCTTGTCGAAGCGGGGGAGCGTGCGCGCACCATCGGCAGCCCGATGGGGGTGACCGCCAAAACACTCGAGGCCACGATCCGCGTACAGGAAAAGGAAACCGGCCTGGATATTCCGCTCGACAAGGAAGGGGCCGAGTATCTCTGCCTGTTCTCATCGGGTGAAATTGCCGGCTTTCCGGAATTCATAGGCTCGCTTGCCAGGATATTCAAGGCGGCGGACATTTCATGGACAATCAGCAGTCAGTATTTTGAAGCCACCAACACCGGTGTACAGCTCGGTAACTCGGAGCTTGCCGCTGAACTCGTTGAGCGGGTTGTTGCCGTGGCAGAGCAGCTGAAGGTTAAAACGGTCATCAGTCCGGAGTGTGGGCATGCCTACACGACCATTCGCTGGGAAGTCGGAGGCCAAGCGGT
>JAUXDG010000120.1 GCA_030618475.1 Gammaproteobacteria bacterium
GTCTGATGCAAGGAAGCTACCGCAGGCTGATGATTGGCCAGCCTAGCCGGCGGGCATGTGATTTCAGTGTGTCATCCGGATCAACGGCGACTGGATGAGCAACCTGTTCAAGCAGGGGCAGATCGTTGTGTGAGTCACTGTAAAACCAGCTGCCGTCTAAATTCTGATGATTCTGTTGTAACCAGGCGTGCAGACGCTCAACTTTGCCAGCCTGAAAACACGGTGTACCGGTAATGCCACCCGTGTACTCGCCATCGACGATTTCCGGTTCCGTCGCCAGCAGGTGGGAAACACCGTATCGCCGGGCTATCGGCTCGGTTATAAATCGGTTGGTCGCGGTGATGATAAGCAGTTCGTCTCCCCTGGCGCGGTGCTGGTCCAGCAGATCCCTGGCTTTCGATAACAATATGGGATCAATTTTTTCCGTCAGGTATTTTTCGCGCCAATGTTCCAGTTGGGGGCAGCTGTGGGCGGCGAGTGGTTTTAGCTGGAAGCGTAAAAATTCATGAATATCCAGGGAGCCTTGCAGGTATTGGTTATAAAAGCGCTGATTTTCAGATGCATAGAATTCGCCATCGACAATCCCGTGCTCCACCAGAAAACAGCCCCAAAGGTAGTCGCTATCACCGTCCAGCAACGTATTGTCCAGGTCAAAGAGCGCTAAGGCCATGATTTGCAGTCGTTATGGTCAGTTACCGGGCAGGGTGCTCAGGATAGTCGCGTTATTCAAAAAGGTAAATCAGTGTTTGCTGATTTGCGCCTTTTGTTGCCCTGTGTAAAATGGAACGATATTCCTTACTGGGCAAACGAGCTCACAAGTGATTGATTCAGATGGTTATAGGCCAAATGTTGGCATAATTCTGACAAACTCGGACGGTCAGCTTTTGTGGGCCCGCCGCATTCGGCAGGATGCCTGGCAGTTTCCGCAGGGCGGTATTCGCGCCAGGGAATCGCCCGAGCAGGCGATGTACCGTGAACTTGGCGAAGAGATCGGCCTGCAGCCACAGCATGTCAACGTTCTGGGTGCGACCCGTGGCTGGTTGCGTTACCGTCTGCCGGAACGTTTTATCCGTCGACACCAGAAGCCGGTTTGTGTCGGTCAGAAGCAGGTATGGTTTATGCTGCGGCTGGTCAGCCAGGAGAGGTACGTGCGGCTGGATCTGAGTGATAAGCCCGAATTCGACAACTGGCGATGGGTCGATTACTGGCACCCGCTCGACGAAGTGGTGTCTTTCAAGCGCACGGTATACAAAAAGGCGTTGAATGAATTAGCACCCCTGATCTTTGCGGAAGGCGAAATGCCACATTCTGTTGTTCGCTGATCTACACACACGGGATGTTGTCCCGTTCTGACCGGAATCTGAGATTTGCTGGATACCCTGCGTAGAACCATCCAGGAAGTGAATCGCGCGCCCGATCTGCCGCGCGCACTTTCGATCATTGTCAGCCGCGTCAAACAGGCGATGGTGGTGGATGTCTGTTCGGTATATCTGCTCGACTCCGAGCTTGACCAAATCGTACTGATGGCTACCGACGGTTACAATTCTGATGCCGTCGGCGAAGTGCGTTTGAGGGCCGGGCAGGGACTGGTCGGTTTGGTAGCACGTCGTGAGGAGGCGTTGAATCTCGATGATGCCTCGGATCATCCCGCCTATGTGTTTACCAGTAAAATTGGCGAAGAACCTTTTCACGGCTTTCTCGGCGTTCCGATCATCCAGCACAGGCACGTACTAGGTGTTCTGGTGGTGCGTCAACGCGAACGGCGCCGCTTTGCCGAACAGGAAGAAACCTTTCTGTTTACGCTGGCGGCTCAGTTAGCAGGAGCCATCAGTCATGCCGGTGCCAGCGGTGAAATCAATCGTCTGTTGCAGCAATCCGATGAGTCCCGCTATGCCCTTAAAGGAGCATCGGCTACGCCGGGTGCTGCGGTGGGTGTGGCGCGGGTCGTGTATCCAATGGCTAACCTGGAGGCCATTCCGGATCGACCAGTCGATGACATCGATGCCGAGATTGCAGAGTTTCGTGCTGCGGTTGCTGCGGTGGAAAGGGATATGCGCTCGATGTCGGCGCGTATGGTGGATTCGCTGCCGGTTGAAGACATTGCCCTGTTTGATGCCTTGATCCTGATGTTGAGAAGTGAAAACCTGATGGGTGGAACCATTGAAGGCATCAGAGCGGGTAACTGGGCACCCGGCGCTTTGCGCAACACTATTGCTGAACATGTTGACGCTTTTGAGGACATGGAAGACCCGTATCTGCGCGAGCGTGCCAGTGATGTGCGTGATCTGGGCAGGCGGATCCTGCAGCATCTGCAAAGCATTCATCCTGTTGCCAGGAAATTCGAGCCAGACACCATCCTGGTGGGGGAAGACGTGAGTGCAAGCCAGCTTGCCGAAGTGCCCGTTAATCTGCTTGTCGGTGTGGTTTCGGCACGGGGCTCCAGTGCTTCACACGTAGCCATTATTGCCCGTGCCCTGGGTATTCCTGCGGTAATGGGAATTGATGATCTGCCGGTTGGACGTCTGGACGGTCAGGAACTGGTAGTCGATGGTTATCAATCCAGAGTGTTTGTGCGACCTTCACAAGCGATCCGTAACGAATTCCTGCGCCTGCAGCGTGAAGAAGCCGAGCTTTCAACCGAACTGCAGGGTTTGACCCGGTTAGCATCGGAAACCAGGGACGGTGTGCGTATCCCACTCTATGCAAATACCGGTTTGCTCACTGATATCACTCCGTCGTTGCGTTGTGGTGCCGATGGTGTCGGCCTGTATCGCACCGAAATTCCGTTCCTGATACGTGACCGCTTTCCCAGTGAGGAAGAGCAACGCCGGACCTATCGGCAGGTGCTGGAAGCTTTTGCCCCGGCACCGGTGACAGTGCGCACCCTGGATATTGGCGGCGACAAAATGTTGCCCTACTTCCCTGTGGAAGAGGATAACCCTTTTCTTGGCTGGCGCGGAATCCGCATTTCCCTCGACCACCCGGAAATTTTTCTCACCCAGGTGCGTGCCATTCTGCGGGCAAATGCAGGACTGAATAATCTTCAATTGTTGCTTCCCATGGTCAGCGGCGTAGGAGAGATAGACAGTGCAGTTGGCTTGATCAGGCGCGCCCATGAAGAATTGCTGGACGAAGGTGAAGAGCTTGTCTACCCGAAAATCGGAGTGATGATCGAAGTGCCGTCGGCTGTCTATCAGATACCCGCCATGGCGGCGCGAGTGGATTTCTTTTCTATCGGCTCAAACGATCTGACCCAGTACCTGTTAGCGGTTGATCGAAACAATTCTCAGGTCGCCGAACTCTACGATGCCTTACACCCGTCAGTACTGCGCGCTATCCACCACGTTATTCAGGAGGCCCATGCAGTGGAGCGATCGGTCAGTGTGTGTGGTGAAATGGCCGGTGATCCGGTAGCAGCACTGCTGTTGCTGGGTATGGGCGTTGATTCACTCAGTATGAGTGCTGCCGGTCTGCTGCGGGTGAAATGGGTGGTGCGCAGCTTCACTCAGTCGCAGGCGCAGAAGTTGCTCGATGAGGTGTGGGAACTTGAAGAAGGCAGTGCAATACGTGCGTTGCTTAACGCCAGTCTGGAAGCGGCTGGGTTGGGTGGTCTGGTTCACGCCGGTCGTTGAGTTTAGCGTCTGCGTTTTAACCAGATCCAGCCGCCGGATAGTGAGAGCAGAACGAGTAAGACAGCTGCAGCATCGAAAAGCCACGGGCCGAGCCGGCCGAAAAACCGGCCGCTGTGCAGATCCAGTATGACCCGTTCGACGGGTAGCACCTCACCACGATAATGGTGCTGTAGTGCGGTTTTGAGTCGTGTTTCAAGCAGACTCGGTGTGGCCCAGCGGACACCGGTAAAGTCCTCGTCCCCTCGTTTCCAGCTAATGAAATCGGTATCAGGCTGATAATAGCCGTGGCCGGTTCGCACCATGACAGCACCGTCCGCATCGATACCTATCTGTTTAATATCTGCCGGAACACCGTCTTTGTCTTGCAGTTGTTCAATGAGTTCGCCGCGCTGGGTCAGGAGCAGAATACTATGGCTCATAGCGACAATAAACGTGTCCTTAAAAAGTATGGCTCCAACCAACTGCCTGTAGTTGCCTTCAATCTCCCTGCGATTGAGATAAAGGTGCTCACCCATTAAGGTAACGTGGCGATCACCGGCCAGGAAAGTCTGCATGGTGTCCGGTGCCTTGATGCCATACCAGTCCAGGATCCAATTGCTTTGTATCTGTTCGCTGTCGAACTGGAAGTCTTCGGTATGATTGAGCAACAGCCCGGTAACAGCGACAATCAGCATGAACACAGCTGCGCTGACACCCATGTAACGGTGCCATACGTAGAAGGAACTCAGTTTGAAGCGTTGTTTTCTACGGTGATGGCGCGACATCTTGTTTTCTCAATTCGGCATCCAGAAACAAGGCAAGTGTAGCCATCTTTTTCACGGCGCGAACCGACAGGGTTGCGCCTGAGATGCCGTCGATATCACGATCAAGTGTGTTGTCTTCGTCGAGCCGGGCGTCCTTGAACTGATCTGTAAAAAATGGATGACGGATTTCCCAGCCGCGACTTTCGCGAAAAACAAGTACCTTGATCTGTTCAAGCAGACCGCCATTTATAACCAGTCCGATAGTGATGGGAAGGTCTTTGCCAATTTCTTCCAGTACCCAGGCGCTGCGTTGATTCTGGCGCCAATAACGTACGCGCAGACTGGGATAGCGGTGTCCCAGCAATTGCTTGGCGAATTGTTTGCGTTCGCCGCTCAGCCAGATAACGGCTGGCTCCGGTACTTTGCCCGAGAACGTTTCCCTCAGGAAGTCGTCAGGCTCCTGATAAACAGCCTTTGCCAGCAGGGTGGTGCATAGCAGGGCCGGTATCAGTAAAAAAAGAAGCTTCCTGAGCATATGGAATTATTCGCCAGCAAGGTAACGGCTTCGGTAAAACACTTTAGAACTGGTAGCCAACGCCGAGATTCCAGCCATTGTCGTTCTTGCTGTTTCCTTCATTGTCCTGTTGTTGTACATCGGCCTTGAGGACAACATCCGGGTGCGGCCAGAAGTTTACCCCGGCGTTTACCTGTTTTTTCTCCGAATCGGAATTGCCGTCGCCTGCCTGGTTATCCCACTGGTTATAACGCGCGAAGACACCCCATTCAGGCGTGATTTTATAAGACGGTTCGATATAGAAACCTTCCTGTTCGTCGGCACCAACAGACTTGGGGCCGTCGCCGTCGAGATCCCACCTGGCATACAGGGCACGAAAACCGAACGGACCTCGCTGGATATCGGCATGGGTTTCGAACAGCCAGGCATGGCCGGCATCCGGGTCCTCGCCCTGGGTCACATCGGACTGATACTGGACGGTGGCAGCCAGTTCGACCCCGGCCATACCGGTCCATTTTACCCGGGTGGTGCCTGCCAGATCATTGGCGTTTGCCTCACTGGTCTTTTGCCGGCCTTTGCGTACCGCATAGTTGTTGCTGGCTGACGTTTCCAGTCCTTCGTGCACACCCAGGTCATAGCTCCAGCCGGGTGCGATTTCACCGTTCAGCGCGGCACCACCGGCCCACCAGGTCGTTGGGATGATGTTTCTTTCAACCGGATTGCGTTCCACGCCATAGAACGTCGGTGGTTCATGGGTTTCATTCAGAATACCGACCGGCAGCAGGAATAAACCAGCCTTGGCACGATGGTTTTCATTCAGGTCATATTCGAGGTAGGCCTGTTCGAGTTCAATTTCACCGTTTTGGTCATCACCTGAGACGGAATGTTCGAGTTCAAGTTCAGACCAGAAACGCAGCTTGTCGGTGAACTGGTGACCGAAAAACAGTACGAAGCGGTGGAAGTCGATCTCTTTCTTGCTGTCCAGATTGTTGTAGTGCAATTCGCCGTAACCACCGATCTGGGTGTTTTCGGTCCAACTGGCTGCGCCAGCGGCGGTCTTCTGGCTTTCCTCGGCAACGTCTACAACTGCTTCCACTTTTTCAGTATTTTCTTTCTGACCTGCTTTCAATGCTTCGATTTCGCGTTGCTGCTGCTGGATGATTTCCCACATTTCTTCCTGGCTGGGCATTTCAGTGGCTGCGGCAGAGGCGGAGATTGCCAGCAGTGCTGCGGCCAGCTTGGCACTGCGGTAGGTCCTGAATTGCATTGAATGTGTCCTCTGTAATCGAACTTGTCCGACCAGTCAGGATTATAGGGAAACTAGCTACAAATGCAAATCGTTCGTATTCACAATAACTCAGCGTAAACAATCCAGTGCTTATATTTGCCGATATGTGTGTTCAGGCGATTGAAAAAATAGATAAAGATGGCTCGCCCCTGCACACAGGCCTGTAGGGTGAGAGGGTAAGGCCGGCCTGAGCACAGCGAGCAGCACCAGGGCGGGGAACGCGTTGAACCATAGGTAAAACACACCTGAATGCGTGTTACTGCCGGGCCAAAAGACAAGCAGGATTGGATGATTATCTGTTTCCGCGGCCCTTATGTCGGCTAACGGCAAGTTGCCGGTCTGAACGCTGTGTCTGTGCCAGCATATCCACCACCAGGCCGCGAACCTTGTTGAGTTCGAGTTTACCGGTTTTCTGGTGAATGACGCGGCCGTCTGGCGCAATCAGAAAAGACGAGGGTGTGAGGCTGACATTGCCAAAAGCTTTTGCGACATCACCCTGTATATCCAGTGCGATGGGGTAAGGGATCTGTTTGGCATGGCTGAGCGCTATGACCCGATTGGGGGGGTCGTAAGCCATGGCAATTCCAATTACTTCAAAACCGCGTGGTGCCAGTTCCTCATATAGCTCGATCAAATGGGGTATTTCCTCCAGGCAGCCCGCACAGGTGGTTGCCCAGAAGTTGACCAGTACCGGGCCGCCCTGCAGGTTGGGGATGCTCAGTTCCTTACCTTGCAGAGTGGTCAGGGTAATATCGGGTGCCTGTGTCAGGTGATCTGCAGTCAGCCACAATAAACCGAGGCCAAAGATCAGCGACAGGGCGAGTGCGGCAAACAGGGAGTGTTTCAGTTTCATAATTGCCAAATGATAACGTTTCCTGTTTGGCTGCCGTTTTCATTGTGTTAACAGGGCTTAGTGGGGAGAATACAGCATTTCAGTGGGTGAGGCGGAGCGAGCACAGCTTATGATGAAAATCGGCATCGTCGGCGGAACAGGTTACACCGGGGTCGAGCTGTTGCGGCTACTGGCCCTGCATCCGAAAGTACAGATCGACGTGATTACGTCGCGTGGTGAGGCGGGGACCAGGGTTGCTGATCTTTTTCCTAACCTGCGCGGTTATATCGATGTTGAGTTCAGTGAGCCGGATCAGTCTGTGCTGGCTGATTGTGATCTGGTGTTTTTTGCGACACCGAATGGCATTGCCATGGGTATGGCTGAACAGCTGCTCGGTCGAGGTGTACGTATTATCGATCTGGCGGCGGATTTCAGATTGAAGCAAGCTGCGGTGTGGCAGCAATGGTACGGTATCGATCATGTCTGTCCGGAGCTCTTGAAAGAAGCCGTTTACGGCTTGCCCGAAGTCAATCGTTCGCAGATTTCCAAGGCGCGCCTGGTGGCGAATCCGGGCTGTTACCCCACTGCCGTGCAGCTGGGTTTTCTTCCACTGCTGGAAGCAGGCTGCGTCGATCATTCCGTGTTGATCGCAGACTGCAAGTCGGGCGTCAGTGGTGCCGGGCGCAAGGCCAGTTTCCGAGGTCGATGATGTGGTCTTCGTCCTTGGGTGCGCCTGCAAATGCCGGGGCCATGGCGAGAGCTGTCAATACTGACAGGATGAATCGGGATTTCCGTCGGGTAGACATAAATACCTTTGCTCCTTAATG
>JAUXDG010000190.1 GCA_030618475.1 Gammaproteobacteria bacterium
CCTCGTCATCGGCAGTGTAATAAAGTGTGGGACAGCTGTCACCGAGTGCATGGCGTACCGCGTACAGACGTTCGCCGTCGCTCACCACGATGGTGAGTAGAGACCGGCAACCATCGACCCAGCGTTCGATACGTTGCATCAGTTCAGCCAGCGCGGATTCCACGGCAAGCTCTGGATTATCAGCCAGGATCTGACGCAGTGCGGCAAACAGGTACTCGGATTCGGTATTTCCGCGTATTGATGGCAGGAACGCCGGGTCGAGATCGGCAACCAGCCTGGGTCGAACCTGGCTGTGGAATTCATCGATCAAGCCGTTATGATCGAACACCAGCGCTTCGTCGGCAAACGGCTGGGTGTTGGCATGATTGACCGGGTTACCCTCACTGGCACTGCGTACACTGGCAATCCATAAATCACTGACCAGCGTACGTGCGAGGTGAGGCAGGTTAGGGTCAGTCCAGATCGGGCCGGGGTTGACATAGACCGCAGGCTGCTCATCATCTGCATACCAGGAAAAACCGTAACCGTCTGCGTTCAGCCTGGCATATTTCAGCTCCCTGGGCGCCCAGCCCTGGACCTGCAGGCTGTGCGGTGGATCAATGAGAAATTTGCCGAGCGCAATCGGTTCTCCCAGATAAGCGGCAATCCGACACATGGCGAGCTGTTTACTCCCTTGTTCTCCGGGTCTGACCGGGATGATAGCCCTTTACACTACAGTGTCATACAAATGTAACATTTCTGTGATGTGCGTCACACTCGCATTGATCAGAGCGCTAGCTGATCAAGACTTCCAGCAGCGCCTTCTGGGCGTGCAGACGGTTTTCCGCTTCCTCCCAGACCAGGCTCTGTGGCCCGTCGATAACATCGGCAGTCACTTCCTCGCCGCGGTGAGCGGGCAGACAGTGCATGAAGATCGCATCCTTGTTTGCACTGGCCATCAACTCAGCGTTGACCTGGAAGCTGGCGAAAACCTTTTCGCGTTTACTTTGTTCCTCTTCCTGGCCCATGCTGGCCCACACGTCGGTGACTATCAGGTCTGAGCCTTCGGCAGCTTCAAGTGGGTGTTCAAACAGGGTGACCTGTTCCCCGGCCATGGCGATAATATCACTGTCTGGCCTGTAGCTTGCCGGTGTTGCAATACGCAGCTGAAAATCGAACTGTCTTGCGGCATTGATGTAGGAATGGCACATGTTGTTGCCATCGCCGATGAAAGTAACGTTGGCGCCACGGATATCGCCTCGATGTTCAAACCAGGTCTGCATGTCGGCGAGTAGCTGGCAGGGATGGTATTGATCCGTTAAGGCATTAATGACAGGTGAAACCGAATACTCGGCAAAACGCTCGATTTTTTCGTGTTCGAAGGTGCGGATCATGACGGCGTCTGTCATGCGGGAAAGGACCCGGGCGCTGTCCTCGATGGGTTCCCCACGCCCGAACTGGGTGTCCCTGGGTGACAGGAATATGGCGTGACCGCCTAACTGGGCCATGCCGGTCTCGAACGAAACGCGTGTGCGGGTCGATGATTTCTCGAACACCATGGCCATGACTTTATTTTTCAGTGGTTCGTATATCCGCCCCTGCTTTTGCCATTGTTTGAGTTCGATGGCACGCTCGATCAACTGGTGCAGTTCGTCAGGCGAAAAATCCAGCAGAGTAAGAAAATGTCGCACACTCATCATCCTTCACCCAGGAAAGTTTCGATGAGTTCACTGACAGTCGAGACTATTTGCCCGGCTTGCTCATCGCTCAGAATCAGTGGCGGAAGTAAACGGACAACTTTGTCTGCCGTGACATTGATCAACAGCTTGCGTTGTAGAGCCCGCTGCACCAGCTCACCACAGGCGCGGTCCAGTTCGATACCCAGCATCAGGCCTTTACCGCGGATGGCAACGACACCTTCCAGTCCGCCCAGGCGCTGTTTAAACAGTTCGAGCAAATGACGGCCCAATTGTCCGGCGCGTTCAACCAGGCCGTCCTGCTCCAGGGTGTGTAATACAGCCAGCGCAGCGCTGGCCGACAGTGGGTTCCCGCCGAAGGTTGAGCCATGATTACCCGGCTTGAAAATATCAGCCGCAGCGCCGCGTGCCAGGCAGGCACCGATAGGTACACCATTGCCCAATCCTTTTGCCAGGGTCATGACGTCGGGCTTAATGCCGGCGTGCTGGTGCGCAAACCAGCGACCGGTCCGGCCCATACCGGTCTGGATTTCATCCAGTATCATCAGCCAGCCGTGTTCATCGCAAAGCGCGCGGAGTTCCACCAGGTAGTTTTCATCGGGAATGCGAATGCCGCCCTCGCCGGTTATGGGCTCGACCAGAACGGCAACACTATTGGGGCTGTTCTGTGCAATGGTGCGAATGGCATCCAGGTCATCATAGGGTGAACGCAGGAACCCCGGAACCAGCGGTTCGAAACCGGCCTGTATTTTGCGGTTACCGGTTGCCGTCAGGGTGGCCATGGTGCGGCCGTGGAAGCTGCCTTCCATGACTATGACCTGCGGTGTATCGATACCCTTCCGGTGGCCATAGAGGCGGGCCATTTTGAGTGCGGCTTCGTTGGCTTCGGCACCGGAATTGCTGAAAAACACACGATCCATTTCGGCCACCCGACACAATTCACCGGCCAGTTCTTCCTGTAGGCCAATCTGGTACAGGTTGGATGTATGCAGCAATCGCCGGGCCTGGTTGCAGATGGCCTCACTGACAGCAGGGTGGGCGTGACCGAGCCCACAGACTGCGATGCCGCACAGGGCATCCAGGTAGCGGTTGCCGTCCTTGTCAAACAGGTAAGCACCTTCGCCATGCTCAAAGCTGATGGCTAATGGCTGGTAGGTATTCATCAGGTGTTCGGCCATCAGGCTCCCCAAAAACAAAAGGCGCCTTCAAGGAAGCCGCCAAGCCAAATAAAGAAGTTTATAGCGTAATTCAGGTTTTTCCAAATAAAAGGCTCTTCATTTTAACCGTCAGGTCGCGTGAAGTCGCACAAAGTTCCTTGATTTCGCGGGTCACAGGATGGTGCGATCAGAGGGAACTCGCATGGCAGGTTAAAAGTACATACGGGGGTTTTTTACCAAAAAACCCGGCCGTTGGCCGGGTTTCGTGGGTCTTGCAGCGATTGCTTAGAAGGGCAGGCCGTGCGCCCATCCCACCATGCACATCAGCATCGGGATCGATAACAGGGTATTGGTGCGTGAGGCCATCAGCGCTACTTTCTTGGCGCCGGCAATCTGCTCAGCGCTGGCCTCCACCATACCCAGGATCTTCTTTTGATTCGGCCAGATCAGCGCCCAGACATTGAACAGCATGATCGTGCCCAGCCATGCGCCGATACCGATCACTGTGGTGGAGGGCGTCGCAAAACTGAATTTCTCGAATGTAAAGGCGTTTACCGCGCCGACGCCAGGCAGGTTTTGCAGCGCGCCGACACCGGTCAACCAAGTCACCACCGCGCTCCAACGGAACCACAGCAGCGCGCGGGGAGCAACATACTTGTTGATCGCTGCCGGTCCGGGGCCGCCGCTGTCGGCTTCGGCCAGTGCATTGCCGACCGCAGGGACCTGCACAAAGTTAAAATAATAGAGCAGGCCGATCCAGACGATGCCTGCCAGTACGTGGAACCAGACTTCGAGTGCCCAGATGTTTAGACTGCCAGTGCTCAGGGCCAGCACAATCACAGCCGCCAGCACAAAACCGGAGATGATTGTGCCCAGAATAGACGTTAACGGGTTCATTATTTACTGCTCCTTAATGGACAGGTTGGATTTTTTCAGGCACAAAGCCTGACTAATTTACTCAGGATTGCGAAGTTTACGGGCCGGTGTTGGCGAATGCAATACGCAACGGGTGCATAATTAGTGTGCTGTCGCATCGTGATTGACGATTTCAGAGCGCCACACATCCGTCACAGCAAGGCACCGCTCGCAGGCAATGGTGCGCCCCTTGTCAAGAGCGGTAACGCTGCTGTGGCGCTCCCTACGGGCAAGCCGCTAAGCGGCCATCTGCGTTGCTGCGTCCCCTTGAGGTAGAATGGCTACCCCGGCGGGAACGCGCCTCGGCAACTGCTCCATGGGTTGCTCTAGCTCCTGCATCCATGCAGTCGTAGCAGCTGGCCGCTTAGCGACTTGCTGAATTCGTCAATCACTATGAGACAGTACACTAGTGGATGCTATTCAACTGAGTATTTTCTCCAGCCGGATTTCGGCGGCATGTAAGGAAATGGGGGCGGTGCTGCGGCGTGCTGCATTCTCGCCGAATATACGAGACCGTCTCGATTACTCCTGCGCCGTGTTTGACCCGCAGGGACAGCTTTGCGCACAGGCAGCGCATATTCCCGTGCATCTTGGCAGCATGGCGTATGCCATGGCCGATCTGGTGCAAGGCCGCGACTGGTTGCCAGGTGATATGGTGGTGGTGAACGACCCCTTCCAGGGTGGAACACATTTGCCGGACGTGACACTTATTGCACCGGTTTTCGTGGATCAGCAGTGTGCAGCTTTTGTCGCGAATCGTGCTCACCATGCCGACATCGGCGCCGAGAGCCCGGGTTCCATGCCGATCGGTAACCGCCTTGAGCAGGAAGGCCTGATTATTTCACCGACCGTCCTGGTTAAAAACGGGGAAATCCAGCGAAGTGTTCTTGACTGGATCAGTGCGGCCACGCATAACACGGCCGTTACGCAAGGTGACTTTTCTGCTCAGATCAGCGCCAACCGTAGCGGTGTAAAGCGTATCGAGGAGCTGCTGGCAGGTATGGGTATTGATGCCTGGCTGAATGGTCTGGCCATGCTTAACGCTTATGCTGAACGCATGGCCAGAGCAGCCCTCGAGGAATTGCCGGACGGTTGTTACGAATTTGATGATCTCATGGATGATGACGGGCAGGGCAACAGGGACATCCGTCTGCATGTTTGTGTGACGCTGAATGCCGGTCAGGTCAAGGTGGATTTTTCCGGGACTGATCGACAAGTGCAAGGAAATATCAATTGTCCGCTTGCCGTCACAGCGGCAGCGGTGTTCTATGTCTTCCGTTGCCTGATGGACGAGCGAACACCGGCCTGCGCGGGAAGTTTCCGTCTGATTCAACTCGTTGCACCGGAAGGCTGCCTGGTCAACGCCAGGCCACCGTCGGCTGTGGCGGCGGGTAACGTGGAGACCAGTAGCCGTATTGTTGACCTGGTGCTGGGGGCTTTGGCCCGCGCCATACCGGATCGGGTTGCGGCTGCCAGTCAGGGTACGATGAATAACCTGGCCATGGGCGCCCGGGACAAGCAGGGTGGTTGGGACTACTATGAAACCATTGCCGGTGGTATGGGCGCCGGTAAGCAGGGTGGTGGTTTGCATGCGGTGCAGACACACATGACCAATACACTGAATACGCCCATCGAAGTGTTGGAGGCCGCTTACCCCTTGCGTATTCGTCGTTATGCCTTGCGCACTGGTTCTGGTGGCAACGGCCAGAGAAAAGGTGGGGATGGCCTGGTGCGCGAGTACGAGTTCCTGGCCCCGGCACAGGTAACGCTGCTGACAGAACGGCGTTATCACAGCCCTTGGGGCTTGCTGGGCGGACAGGAGGGCCTGGCTGGCGAGAACCGGCTCAATGGCGAGATCCTGCCTGCCAAAGCTGCGCTTGCAGTCGAAAGCGGTGACCGGCTGGAGATTTTCACGCCGGGTGGCGGCGGCTTCAGGTCAGCCCCATAGCCACAGGTCTGTCACCCGACCTCCTATTGCCGTAGACTGAACTGGTTTCCCTGTTTGGGACTGGAACACGGGCCGGGCGGCACTGACGGTCCTGTTGCCATGTTTACTAGTGAGTGCGCAAGTGAGCCGACATCAGCTTGCCGGACACGCTGTGCCCCAGGGCAGAAGGTGAGGAATGGGA
>JAUXDG010000171.1 GCA_030618475.1 Gammaproteobacteria bacterium
CATCGATACCGCTGAACGAACGGTGGCCAATGCGCAGGGTGAACTGTCCGAAGCCAAAAAGGCCAAAGACAGCGGCCGCGGCGAAAAGGCCCAAAAGGTCATCGACGAAACGCAATCCAAAATGGAGGCCGACCAGGCGACACTTGAATCGATGACGGAGTATTACGAGATCGAACAGGATCGCAAGGCCGTGCATCTGACCCATGAGGGGATTGGTGCGGCTCAGGAGATCGCGGGTGTGGGTTCGTTCTTTACCGGCTCGAATATGGAATGGCCGCATATGCTGGAGCAGTCGCTTCGGGCACATGTGACCTTTGAGCGGGAGAAGGATTATGTCGTCATGGACGGCAAGATCATCATCGTCGATGAGTTCACCGGTCGTCTGATGCACGGGCGGCAATGGTCCGACGGCCTGCACCAGGCGGTTGAGGCCAAGGAAGGGGTGGCCATTCAAAACGAAAACCAGACCCTGGCGTCGATCACCTTTCAGAACTATTTCCGCCTGTATGACAAGCTGTCGGGTATGACGGGTACTGCCGATACGGAGGCCGCCGAGTTCCAGCAGATCTATGGCCTGGAAGTGGTGGTGATGCCTCCCAATAAACCCATGATTCGTGACGACAGGGGTGATCTGGTATTTCTTACCGTAAAGGAGAAGTTTGATGCCGTGACCGAGGACATCCGTGACTGCCGGCAGCGCGGACAGCCGGTGCTGGTCGGCACGACATCGATCGAGACCTCGGAGTATCTTTCCAAAAAGCTGAAGGGCGAGAAAATCGAGCACGAAGTGCTGAACGCCAAGCAGCACGAACGTGAAGCGCATATTGTCGCCCAGGCCGGCGCGACGGGTGCGGTAACCATTGCCACCAATATGGCGGGCCGTGGTACCGATATCGTTCTTGGCGGCAACCTGGATGCAGAACTCGCCGCCCTCGATGACCCGGATGAACACACCGTTGCGCGTATCACCAGGGACTGGGAGCAGCGTCATCAGGCGGTACTCGATACCGGTGGCCTGCATATTGTCGGTACCGAACGCCATGAATCGAGGCGCGTCGATAACCAGTTGCGTGGCCGCTCGGGGCGCCAGGGTGACCCTGGTTCCAGCCGTTTTTATCTGTCGCTGGAAGATAACCTGATGCGCATATTTGCATCAGAGCGTGTTTCCGGCCTGATGCAGAAACTCGGTATGCAGGAAGGTGAGGCAATCGAGCACCCCTGGGTCAGCAAAGCCATCGAGAATGCCCAGCGCAAGGTTGAAGGGCACAACTTCGGCATTCGCAAGAACCTGCTGGAGTTCGACGACGTTGCCAACGATCAGCGCAAGGTGATCTACGAGCAGCGCAATGAGTTAATGGCCAGCAACGATGTGTCGGATACCGTGAAAGCCATTCGCGAAGATGTCGTCAACAATGTCATCAACAGTTATATTGCGCCCGGCAGTATGGATGAGCAGTGGGCTATTCCCGGACTGGAAACTGCCGTGGAGACCGAGTTTGCGCAGAAGTTTGACATACAGGGCTGGCTGGATGCCGATGATGACCTGCATGAAGAAACGCTGCGAGAAAAGATTCTTGCCGAACTGGAAAAGGCTTACGGAGAAAAGGAAGGGCTCGCTGGCCCGGAAAATATGCGCCACTTCGAAAAGTCTGTCATGTTGCAGGTGCTCGACCAGTCCTGGAAAGAACATCTGGCGGCAATGGATTACTTGCGCCAGGGCATCCATTTGCGCGGTTATGCCCAGAAAAACCCCAAGCAGGAATACAAACGAGAATCGTTTGAAATGTTTACCGGCCTGCTGGAGCGTATTAAAATGGACGTGGTGAGTGTTCTGTCCAAATTCCAGGTGCGCACCGAATCGGATGTGGCGGCTGTTGATGAGCAGCGCCGCCGCAAGGCGGAGATGCAGTACCGTCACGATGAAGCCAGCGCCATGCAGGACGCGGCGGGTGAGGAGGCGCCGCCGGGGGGGCAGCAGCAACAGGCCCAGCCCTTTGTCCGCGATGGCCGCAAGATAGGACGCAACGAACCCTGCCCCTGTGGTTCGGGCAAGAAGTACAAGCAGTGTCATGGTAAGTTGAGCTGAGCCCGAAAATAGCGTGTCACCTGTAAACCATGCCTGTTGGATACTGCGAACTTCCTGAGTTGTTACCTGTCGCCGGTGTGCGTCTTGCGTCGGTAGCGGCCGGCATTCGTTACCGGGATCGCGACGACCTGGTGGTGATGGAGCTGGCGGAGAACAGCCAGTGTGCCGCGGTATTTACGCGCAATGCCTTTTGCGCAGCGCCGGTGCTTGTCGCCAGCCAGCATCTTTCCCGACAGATGCCCCGCTATCTGCTGATCAACAGTGGTAATGCCAATGCAGGTACCGGCGAGCCGGGGATTGCGGCTGCGCGGCAGAGCTGTGCGGCGCTGGCCGGCAAAGCTGGTTGCAGTGCTGAGCAGGTACTGCCTTTTTCTACCGGCGTGATCGGTGAACGCTTGCCGGTGGACCGTATTGAAGCGGTGCTCGACAAGGCCATGGCTGGACTCTCCAGCGACGGCTGGAAGAACGCGGCCCATGCCATCATGACAACCGATACTGTTGCCAAAGGTGTGTCGAAAACCGTTGAGATAGCAGGGCAGACCATCACCGTTACCGGGATCGCCAAAGGCGCGGGTATGATCCGGCCCGATATGGCGACCATGCTGGCCTACCTGGTTTGTGATGCCAGCGTCGAAGCCGTTGCCCTGCAGCGCTGCCTGGATCAGTCGGTGCAGCGATCCTTTAACCGCATTACTGTGGATGGCGACACTTCCACTAACGATGCCTGTGTGCTGGTCGCGACGGGAGCTTCCGGATTACCCCTTATCAACGTCGGGCATGCGGACTACCCGGCATTCTGTAACGCTGTGACCGAGGTGTGTGAACAGTTGGCGCAGCTGCTGGTGCGCGACGCCGAAGGCGCCACCAAGTTTGTCACCGTCAGGGTCGAGAGCGGGCGTGATAGCGGGGAATGCCTGCAGCTTGCCTACACAGTCGCGCATTCCCCCCTGGTCAAAACGGCATTATTCGCCAGTGATCCCAACTGGGGTCGTATTCTGGCCGCCGTCGGGCGGGCCGGTATCGAGCGGCTCGATATCAAAAAGATCCGGATTTTTCTCGACCATGTGTGCATCGTCCGCGATGGCTGCAGGGCTGACGACTATCGGGAGCGGGATGGACAGCTTGTCATGGAGCAGGAAGACATCCTGATACGCATCCAGCTCGGGCGTGGTGATGCCACGGAACGGATCTGGACCTGTGATCTGTCCGATGAGTATGTCAGAATCAACGCGGAATACCGCAGTTGACCGGTCATTGAGCGGTTTCCTGTCTGTAGCAGTCGTGTCCATTGCTGGCCGTGTGAACGGCGTGTTGACGGGCAGGGTATTACTGTTGGTTTGTGTGCTCTGTCTTTTCGTCTCCTGCGACAAGGACCCCGAGCGCCGTCTTCCGGTGTCGCGACTTATGCTCTCACAGCCCTGTGATGTACGGCAGGGTTGCCAGGCGGCGGATGCATCAGTGGCTGTGACAGTTACTTTCGCTGCGGAACCTCGGGCATTACAGTCGTTTCCGATCCGTGTTCAGCTTGAAGGTCATCAGCAGGCGGATTCCGTCACGGTCGCCTTTTCGATGCAAGGTATGGACATGGGCTCGAACCGTTACCGCCTGATCGCAGATGCCTCGGGTGGCTGGATTGCCGATATAACCCTGCCGATCTGTACCTCCGGACGTACGGACTGGGCGGCTGATTTCGAGCTTGTCGTCGCTGACCGGCGCCTGCAGATTCAAGTGCCGTTTGCGCTGCAAAAATAATCCGACAGACTCCGAGTCCGCGTTTTTCACCTTCTGAGAAATCCAGGCTACAGCAGCCGCTCCAGCAGAACGACCGGGTGCAGTACATCGATAGCCACCCTGCGTTCTTTCAGGCCAGCCTGCAACTGAATCGCGCAGCCGATATTGCTCGTCAGCAATAGCCCGGCGCCACTCTGCACAAGGGTGTCTATCAGCGGCTCTCGTAATTGCTCCGAAAGCGCCGGCTGGCTGAGCATATAACTGCCAGCCGCACCACAACAGCCACCGTTCGGATTGATGACGAGCGGTTCAATGCCCGGGATCCAGCTCAGGATATCCAGGATATCCTGTTGTTGCCTGAGAACATTGCGGTGTGTACAGGGAATGTAGACGGCAACCGTTTTCTGCAGCGGCTGGAATTGCAGCTTTGCCCTGTTTTGATGGCTGAGGAAGTGCAGAATATCGCTGACCCGTTCCGCGAAACTGTTGACCGGTTCATTTTTGTACAGGTTTTTATAGCCTGTCAGATGCGCAGTACAGCCACTGGCGGTAACCAGTACAGGGTCGTTGTTAACGGAAAATGCCATCCGGTTTACCTCAGCCAGCCGGGCTGCCGTAGCAGGATCGCCGTTGTGCTGGTGTAAGGCGCCGCAACAGCCCTGCTGTTCGGGAACGTTTACCCGGTAACCCAGGCTTTCCAGTAATCGCCGCGAGGCATTCAAGGTCTGTTGATCGAACAGGCTGCCGGCACAGCCGCGAAACAGATTGACCCCGCCTCGTCGTTCCATGACAGGTCTTGGTGTGGCCGGATTGTCACTTTGCAGCGTCGGTAACAAGCGATTCAGGCGCTTCACGGCAGTCGGAACACCGGGCGCTTTGCCGACCAGCCACTGCAGACCGAGCTTCTGGTGGACCTTTAACGCCATGGCCAGGGTTTTTGTCCAGGCCGGGGAGGCGATGAGATGCAAAGCCATATGGCGTACCACACGATTGCCGGGTGAGCGCTGACGGTGGGGTTCGATAGCCACCCTGGCGGTATCCATCAAGCGGCCGAAGGGCACCTTTGAAGGGCACATGGCTTCACAGGCACCGCATTGCAGGCATTGATCCAGGTGGCGGAAAAGCCCAGCCGTGTATTGAACATCAGCTTGCCCGATCGCCTGCATCAGGCTGATACGCCCGCGTGGCGAGTCAGCTTCATTGCCGGTGAGGGCGAATGTCGGGCAATGAGGTAAACACAAACCGCATTTCACGCAGCGGTCTGTTGCGGACAGGTTATTCATAAGTTACACATACAGGATTTGCCCATACGGTTACAAGAGGTCCGCTATGTCCTATTACCGCTACCACGTGTTTTTCTGTACCAATCTGCGCGCAGACGGTTCTGCCTGTTGCCAGAGATTCAACGCGCAGGCTCTGCGTGACCATGCGAAAAAACGCAGTAAGGCATTGGGTATTACCGGCGCAGGCGGGGTTCGGATCAATACGGCAGGTTGTCTGGATCGCTGCGCGGAAGGACCGGTGCTGGTGGTTTACCCGGATGACGTCTGGTACAGCTATGTTGATCGGGAGGATATCGACGAGATCATCGATGAGCATCTGCTCAACGGGCGGATTGTTGAGCGACTGGTTATTTGATCTGGATCAATAAAATGTGCTTTCCCTGACGCTGTGTCAGCGCCAAAGTAGCCAGATTCAATATAACGCACTGAATATTCAGTAATAAACTGTGTTCTGTCCGTTGCTGCCGCAGCTGCGCGAAAATTCGGATTAATAGTTGACAACTAATACGGAATATTAGAAAATACTTATCAGCTGATCGGTCAGCCCCCAACTTAAACTGACCGGCCAGCTTCCTCCAATCCTCCTTTGGTGGTTTTTAGGCGCGGCTTCCTCAGTCGCGCCTTTTTTTATGTCCAGGGATGGACAGTATGCCGCGAGAGGGCAGGAAGCCCGTAGCGGCGATGGGATAACCGGCTTGAATCAGTCTTGGCCTTTCTGTACTATTCCCGCTCTTTTGTAGCGCGACCCGAGTTTCGGAGCAGATTTTAATGAAAACCTTCAGTGCCAAAGCGCATGAAGTCCGGCGCGACTGGTTTGTCGTCGATGCCGCCGACAAAACCCTGGGACGACTCGCCAGCGAAATTGCACGGCGCCTGCGTGGCAAGCATAAGCCGGAATATACGCCGCATGTCGACACCGGCGACTACATTGTCGTCGTCAATGCTGGCAAAATTCGTGTCACCGGTCGCAAGGCCAGCGACAAGATGTACCATCATCACACCGGTTATATCGGCAACATGCAGTCGATCAGCTTTGAAAAGCTGCAGCAGAAGGCCCCGGGCCGGGTGCTGGAACTGGCGGTCAAGGGCATGCTGCCCAAGAATCCGCTGGGCCGCGCCATGTATCGCAAGCTGAAAATCTACCCCGGTCCCGA
>JAUXDG010000091.1 GCA_030618475.1 Gammaproteobacteria bacterium
GCCAGCCATCTGCAAATCTTTTCTCGGTGTGCACCCACCACACTGAAGGCGTTCAATGAAAGCACCTATTATGAACCCTATGCCACCTCTCTGCGTATGGGCGACATCGGCTATCAGAACAACAAGGAGAATGAATACGGCATCAAGGCTAACTATGATAACCTCGAAGACTATATAGACAGCCTCAGCTGCGCCATAGCAACATCTTGCCCGGAATACGAGAAAATCGGTGTCCTGGTAGATGGCGAGTACCGACAGCTCAACGCCAACATCCTGCAGATTGAAAACGAGTACTACAGTACCATTCGCCCCAAACAGATTCTCAAGGGCAATGAAAAGCCAACACTGGCACTGAAGCGGCGTGGTGTTTCCTATGTGGAACTGCGCTCTCTCGATGTTAATGCCTTTGACCCCTTGGGTATCAACGAACGGCAACTGCACTTTCTGGAATGCTTCCTGCTGTTCTGCCTGTTACATGAAAGCCCCGCTATCGGTGATTACGAACGTAAATCGATCGATGAAAATGAACTGCGTGCTGCTCACCGTGGGCGTGATCCCAAGCTGAAACTGATACGCGGTAGTGATACGACTCCGCTGGCAGACTGGGCCGATGAACTTATGCAAGAGATGCACGCAGTCTGCCAACTGCTCGATCGCAGCACGAGCGGTACACCTTATTGTGCGGCTTTGCAGGCGCAGCAACAAAAGATCAGGGATCCCGAGCTGACGCCGTCTGCGCGTATGCTGAATGAAATGCGTGACCGGGGCGAGGGGTTTTACGACTTTGCCGAACGTCTATCCAGGACTCATCAGCATTTTTTCAAAAACCTGCCGATGCGCGAATCGAGGGAACGCTATTTTTCCGAACTGGCTGTCAAATCACTTGAAGACCAGCGGGCCTGGGAAGCTGCGGATGAGATATCCTTTGCTCAATATCTTGAACGTTATTTTTCCCAATCATGAACAGCAAGCAACAACAACCGCTGGTGCTCGCCTCAACGTCCCCTTTTCGCAAGCAGCTGTTACAGCGCCTCGGCCTTGTTTTTGAAACCCTGTCACCGGAGGTTGATGAAACCGCCCTGCAGGGTGAGTCCGCCGAGGCAATGGTCAAACGGCTGTCCGAAGCCAAGGCGCGCGCGGGTGCAAAGCAATATCCCGACGCGCTGATTATCGGTTCTGACCAGGTAGCGGTCTGCGAAGGCGATGTTCTTGGCAAACCCGGTAACCACGAAAATGCCCACCGACAGCTTGCCCGCCTGGCCGGACACCGTGTCAATTTCCTAACCGGCCTCTGCCTGTATGATGCTTCTACAGACAGGGCAAAGGTTGACCTGGTTCCCTACCATGTAAGCTTCCGTCGTCTGACAGATCAACAGATAGACCGTTACCTCAGGGCCGAGCAGCCGTACAACTGTGCGGGCAGTTTCAAGTCGGAAGGGCTGGGTATCAGCCTTTTTGAATCCATGCAGGGCGAAGATCCCAATGCCCTGATCGGCTTGCCGTTGATTCGCTTGGTGAGCTGGCTGAACGAGGCCGGTTATACCATTCCCTGATGGAAAGAGAGTCGGGTCAGGGTCCAATGGCACTTACTTAAGCTCACAGTTGCCTCGCCCCCGATCGAACAGCGTTGAATTTAGCCACGGAATACACGGAAACAAACAATAAAACTTTTCCGTGCCTTCCGTGTTTTCCGTGGCTATTTACATGGCATTGGATGACGTGTCTCAATGTATCATCAGGCTGCCGCCGCCCAGCACTTCTCCGATACCACGCCCCAGCGCGGTACCGAGGTGTTTGCTGAACTTCGCCAGCCAGTCTTCGCTGGCCGTGTAGTCTACAATGGTCTCTGCGCCAATGACCTCACGCGCCACGTAACTCGAACTGCCCAGTTCATCCACCAGGCCAAGATCGATGCCCTGTTCGCCCGTCCAGACGTAACCGCTGAATAACAGCGGGTCATCTTTCAGTTTGTCACCACGCCCCTGTTTCACGACGCTGATAAACTGCTGATGGATGTCGTCGAGCAGTTTTTTCACTTGCGCGACATCCGCCTGTTTGACCGGCTGGAACGGGTCAAGGAACCCCTTGTGTTCACCCGCCGTCAGCAGCCGCCGCTCGATACCCAGCTTTTCTATGGTTTCGACAAAACCGAAGCCATCCATACGCACGCCGATTGAACCGACGATGCTGGCCTTGTCCGCGTAGATCTTGTCTGCCGCCGCAGCCACGTAGTAGCCACCGGACGCACAGATGTCACTGATCACGGCATAGAACGGTGTGTCCGGATATTCCTTGCGCAGACGCCGGATTTCATCGTTGATGTAGCCCGCCTGCACCGGGCTGCCGCCCGGACTGTTGATCCGCAGGATAACGCCTGCGGTATTTTCATTTTCAAACGCATCACGCAGGCCCGACACAATGTTGTCCGCACTGGCGTCCTTATCCGGCGCGATAACGCCCTTCAACTCGACAAGTGCCGTGTGCTTTTCGGTACCAGCCTTTTCGAGAGCGACATCGGGTGTATAGATATACAGAATAGCGGCGATATAGGCAAAGGTGAGAAATTTGAAGAAGATCCCCCAGCGGCGGGTGCGTTTCTGTTCATTAACAGCAGCGAATGCCAGGCGGTTGATCACCCCCTGCTGCCACTCGCTGGACTGCGCCTGTTCCGCTGGTTTCTGCTCCGGGTTTTGATTTGATTCCATATCCGTTTACCTCAGTCTGCAGCCGCCAACGGCGGCTGGGAGAATAATTCCGGGGCGAGCAGATTTTCTTCTGCCAGCCAGTCAACCAGTTCACTGATATTGTCCAGGCACGCCAGTGGTTGATATTCCAACAGACGCTCGCGCTCGTGAACACCATAGCTTACCGCAATCGGCGCTACGCCGGCCCCCATAGCCATCGAAAGGTCGTACTCGGTATCCCCGACCATCAGGGCCTGACACGGTTCAATGTCCAACTCCTGCAATATTTCCAGCAGCATTTGTGGATGCGGTTTGGACCGCGCTTCATCCGAACAGCGTGTTGCCGAGAAAACAGCCCCCAACTCCGTCGCGAGCAGCACTTTATCCAGGCCGGCGCGACCCTTGCCGGTAGCAACCGCCAATACAAAACCGGATTCCTTGAGCAAGTGCAGGGTTTCCCGCGCCCCGGGAAACAGCTCGGAAGTCTGCGTATTCGAGAACCAGTGATGCCGGTAACACTCGACAAACTGTTGCCGAAAGGCCTCATCCCTGCCGGGGTACAGGGCATCGATGGCTTCTTTGAGTCCGAGTCCGATGATGTTTCTGCACTGATCGATGCTGCGTTTTTGCAGTCCCAGCTCATCAATGGCCGCAGACATGGCATGAACGATCTGGGTTTCAGAGTCCATCAGGGTTCCATCCCAGTCAAAGATAATCAGCCGTATCTTTTCCGGCATCACCACTGTTTTTCTGTTAACCATACTACCAACTGTTGATTAAACCGTGTATCGACTATTCGACATAATAATTATTGGTTTGGCAATCCGTAGAAGCACCCTAGGAGCCTGTCCGGCGCGATAATATTACTTTTGCCCTGTATCGGGCATTTCTTCCAATTGCTGAATCAGTTTTCGCAAATCCGCACTTAACGGTGCGCTGACATGGATATTCCGATGCCGTTCATTATCCTCAAAAGCCACCGTGTGGGCGTGTAAAAACAGCCGTTTGAGGCCCAGGCTGCGCATCCGCCGGTTGAAATCCGTATCGCCGTATTTATCATCCCCGGCCAGAGGGTGGCCCGCGTATGCAGCGTGTACCCGGATCTGGTGCGTACGGCCGGTTTTCAGCTCGGCTTCCATCAGGCTCGCATCCTCGTACGAATCCAGAAAACGGAAGTGTGTCAAGGCTGTTTTGCCGTCCTCATCAACGCGCACCATCCGCTCACCACCGCGCAACAGATTTTTTTTCAACGCAGCACTCACCCGGTATGGCCCCTGGCTCCAGTCGCCCTGCGCCAGCAACAGGTAACGCTTATCGACTTCTCCTGTACGCAACAATTCGTGCAACATGCGCAGTTCACTGCGCCGCTTGGCGATCAGAAGACAGCCGGAAGTGCCGCGATCAAGCCGGTGCACCAGTTCCAGGTAAGGAGCCGCCGGCCGTAACGCCCTGAGCGCTTCTATGACACCGTAACTCAACCCGCTGCCCCCGTGGACAGCCATCCCAGCTGGTTTGTTCAATACCAGCAGGCGTTCATCTTCGTAGAGAACGGCATCCGCCAGTTTCTGCACAGATTGCCCGCCCGGACTGGCTGGTTTCGAGTCCGACACCCGCACCGGGGGAATACGAACCTGATCGCCGGTTTTTAAACGGTATTCCGGCTTGATCCGGCCCTTATTGACCCGCACCTCACCCTTGCGCAGCAGCCTGTAAATGCGGCTCTTGGGAACTCCCTTTAAAAATCGCAGCAGAAAATTATCTATTCTTTGCCCGGCCTGCTCAGCCGAAATATCCAGCCATTGTACTATCGGCCTGTCCAAATTCTCCATACCCGGGATTCTACCAGCCCTGGCTGGAAACTGCTTATGAAAAACGCCTTAAGCTGTTTATAATTCGATCGAAGTTAAGGGTGTATCGACCCGTTTTTCGGCCAATAAGTGTTTGATATCGCAACATCGGACTGCTATAGTCGAAGCCGTTGAGGCGATCCTGACGGTAAGGATGTAGGATACGGATTGCCAACAATTGAACCCTATTCGTTTCCACCGGATAACCCAGGGTTGGGTGTTCCGGGGATCGAGCAGAGGCCAAGAGGCCTCTTGACAACATCAACTGAACGAAAATTTGGATGCTCCTGTGTCGTTAACGATTACTTTGATGGTCAGCCTGATTATTGCCGGGCTTGTGCCCTGCTTACTCCAGTCTGCCGGTGCCCTGTTCTCTGTGCGCCGTCGTCAGCCTGTACTGGCCAGAATCGTTGACTCGCGTCACGGCATGGTAGAGCACATGAGAGATAATCGAAATGAAACGTATGCTTATCAACGCCACGCAGCCCGAAGAGCTGCGTGTCGCTCTGGTCGATGGCCAGAAACTCTTCGATCTGGATATTGAGGTACCTTCACGAGGACAGAAAAAATCCAACATATACAAAGGTAAAATCACGCGCATCGAGCCCAGTCTCGAAGCCGCCTTTGTGGATTATGGTGGTGATCGCCATGGTTTCCTGCCGTTAAAGGAAGTTTCACGCAGCTACTTCAAAGAGGGTGCCACTGCAGGTGGTGGTCGCGTTTCCATCAAGGACGCGCTCAGCGAAGGCCAGGAGATCATCGTCCAGGTCGAAAAAGAGGAACGCGGCAATAAAGGCGCCGCTCTCACCAGCTTCGTCAGTCTGGCCGGCCGTTATCTGGTACTGATGCCCAACAATCCACGCGCCGGTGGCGTGTCACGTCGTATTGAGGGCGAAGATCGTAACCTGGTGCGAGACGCCATGGCCCAGCTCGAAATTCCCAGCGACATGGGGCTGATCGTCCGGACTGCCGGTATTGGCCGTATCGCCGAAGAGTTACAGTGGGACCTGGACTACCTGCTGCATTTGTGGGATTCAATATTCAAGGCATCCGAAGAACGTGCAGCAACGTTCCTGATCTACCAGGAGAGCAACGTTATCATCCGCGCCTTGCGCGATCATCTGCGCAGCGATATCGGCGAAATACTGATCGACGATGCCGAAGTATTCCAGCATGCGACGGAATTCATGACCCAGGTCATGCCGCATAATCTGAAAAAGCTGAAACGCTACGACGACCCGGTACCTCTGTTTTCCCGCTACCAGATCGAAAGCCAGATAGAAACCGCATTCCAGCGCGAGGTCAGCCTGCCCTCGGGTGGCGCTATCGTTATCGATCACACCGAGGCGCTGCTTTCCATCGATATCAACTCGGCACGCGCGACCAAAGGCAGCGACATTGAGGAGACGGCCTTAAATACCAATCTGGAAGCCGCCGATGAGGTCGCCCGCCAGTTACGCCTGCGTGACCTGGGGGGGCTGGTTGTTATCGACTTTATCGACATGCAGCCGACCAGGCACCAGCGTGAAGTGGAAAACCGGCTGCGTGACGCCTTGCGCATTGACCGCGCGCGGGTACAAGTTGGGCGTATTTCGCGTTTTGGTTTGATGGAGATGTCTCGTCAGCGCCTGCGGCCTTCGCTGGGGGAATCCAGTCAGATCGTCTGCCCGCGTTGTATGGGTCAGGGCACGGTCCGGGGCGTTGAATCACTGGCCCTGTCCATTCTTCGCATTCTCGAAGAAGAGGCCATGAAAGATAAGACCGGTCGCGTCATCGCCCACGTGCCGGTTGATGTCGGTACCTATCTGCTCAACGAAAAACGTGAAATCCTGGTCACTCTGGAACAGCGGCACAAGCTGGGCGTCACCCTGATTCCGACGCCGAGTCTGGAAACACCGCACTACGAGATTAGACGGGTAAGAATCGAGGAACTGGACGGTGAGCACGGTGTAACCAGTCACGAAATGTTACCCACGGAAAGCGAGACCGGGACAGACCTCATCGCGGGTCTGAGCGGCACCAAGGCGCCTGAGGCGGAAAAACCCGCCGTTCAGTCGATTGCACCACAGGCCCCCGCGCCGGTTGTGATACGTGAGCAGGCTGCACCTGAGCAATCCCCTGGGCTCATTCGTCGCATGTGGGTCAGCCTGTTCGGCAAAGGCGATGAACCCGAAGAAGAACAGAAGCCGCCGGCACCTGTCAAACGCTCCAGAGCAGCCGGTGATTCCGGACGCGGCGGTCGAGGACGTCCGGGTGGTGGCCGGCGTCGCGGTCAACCCGCACGCCGCGGCGATGGCGGGAAAGAACAGCACAGTAAACAAACACGCCGAAGCAATGGCGGCGCGGCAGCTGACAGCAAAGCAGCCGTTAAAGAGCAGCCACCAGCGCAGGCCAAGGCTGCCAAAGAAGCCCAGGAGAGCAAAGAAAACACGGCAAGCAAAGCCGATGTGCAGGCGCCTGACAAGCAGCAACAACAGGCTTCCGCCAACAAAGGCGGACAGGGTCAGGCACGCAGCCGGCGGGGACGTCGTGGTGGACGCCGCCGCTCCGGCCAACGCCGCGAAGGCGGTGCGAGTCAGACACAGGCAAATCCGGCATCGACTGAATCAGCGAGCCCGAAAGACAGCCCCAAACCGGAAGCTGGTAGCCAGGCTGGACCGGCTAAACAAGCCGATGTAAAGCCGATTCAAGCGGCTGCCCCCAAAACGGAAAAAAAGACGCCGACACCTGAACCGGCAGCGGGCAGTCAGGTGCCAAAAGCCACAACCGGGCAGCCAGCAAAACCGGCAACGGAGCAGGCGCCGAAAGCCAAACCGAAAACAGCCACCACCGATAAGCCACAGTCCGAGCAGAAACCGGACAAGGCAGCCGCGGCTACAGGCGACAAGTAAGTAAAAAGGGGACAGACCCCGTTTTCGCACTTTTCACCATTTCGATCACGAAAACGGAGCGAAAACGGGGTCTGTCCCCTTTTTAGATTAAGCCAGGCGCTGCCGTACGTCTTCCAGCAGCGCGCGCGCGCCCATTTCGATCAGATCCAGTACCCTTTCAAACCCCTGATTACCACCGTAATAGGGATCGGGTACTTCCCGCTGGGACAGATCCTCGGCGAACTCAAGGAACAGCTGAATCTTGTCCTGGTGCTGTTGCGGGCAGATTGTGGCCAGATCGTCGAGATTGCTGCTGTCCATGGCCAGCACGTAGTCAAAGCGTGCAAAATCAGTCGCTTCGACGCGACGCGCACGCTGCCGGCTTAAATCGATACCCCTGCCAGCCGCAGCTTGTGTGGCACGTTTGTCTGGCCTTTCACCAATATGGTAGGCATGGGTACCAGCTGAATCGACATCGATGTGTTCGCTGAGGCGCGCCTCTTCCACCAGATACTCAAACACCCCCTGAGCGGTAGGCGATCGGCAGATATTGCCCATACAAATGAAGAGCACCCGAATATTTGCATTTTTATTCAATGTGTTATCACTATTTTTCCGATAAATACGCTGGCAGATTGTACTGTTTTGTGGCTTTTAATATCAACACAGACGCTCCATGGCTGCCACGAATGTGGCAGTCGGTTCATCATTTTTCAGTATATCAACCGGTTCCAGCCATCTTTTAGTCCTGCGCTATTAATAATTAACAATATAAACTAAATCTAATGTATTATTTTTTAAGGAATTAACTTGCAAGAATCAATATTTGATCTATCCTATCTAAGCGCACAGTTTATGTGTGTTTAGTGCCGGTGTTGAAGTAGGGCTTCTGGCACCGGAATGTCGCGTACGAGACGGCGAATCAGCCAGGAGGTGCTATACAAATAGTATATTATTTGTAATATTTACAACGGCTTGCTATACAACCCCAATATGGAGAAGGAGAGTACTCTTGAGTTTAAGCACTATGCGCAGCGATAATGGCAAAGCGGTGGAATTGATCATACATATCAATGAGAGTCTGGATGAGGAGCGACGAAACGGACTCGTCGAAGAGATCTCACAGGATTCTGGAATATTCTCGGTTGAGTTCACACCCTTACGGCACCATCTGGTACGGGTCCGTTACGATCGGCAGGAAGTCCAGTCAATGGATATTCTGCAGAAGATCAAGTGGCATAATGTCAATGCGCAACTGGTCGGTCCAATTTGAAACGATTGGTTGGTTCAGCAGCAAGGAACGGAGCATAACCAGTCAACGTTTCAGTCACAGCGGCGGCCTTCGGGCCGCCGTTTTTAGAAGCCGACCTGATGGACACAAAACTGCTGCAGCAACTGCGTTTACTCGTCGGCAAGCCTGTCGAATACCGTGGTGATGCCTGTCGTATCATCGAAGTTCTGGATTCAGAGAATGCGCTGGTGGTGCGCTGCGAAGGCAGGCAGCGCGTCATCCAGAGCAACCAGTTCGGAGAAGCGACACGGCGCGTGCAGCAATGCCATACCCTGCCGTTGTTCGATGAGAACGACAAACTGAATCCGGTCATCGGGGCATGGCTGGAGTCAGATTTTCAGCCGTAATTTCTCACAGCCTTAACCACAAAGGACACGAAGGTCACAAAGGAACAACATGTTAAGTAATGACCGCAAAAGACCTGCAAGGCACAGGCTGTTAAATCCCTTACCCCTAAAATCCTTCGTGACCTTCAAGGTGAATTGCGCAGCAAGAGAGGGTC
>JAUXDG010000045.1 GCA_030618475.1 Gammaproteobacteria bacterium
AATTCGACCCTACAATCTTGCCGCAAGGTGAATCGCCGTCAGGAGAGAGAGGGTGCCCTGGGGTACAAGGTGAATCGCCGATAGGCGAGAGAAGGTCCCTTGGGGGAGAGGGTCCCCTGGGGGATCAGCGAGCAATGCGTTTTGTCTAAAATGATAGTATTACCCACTCAATCAGGGGAAGAACCTGCCATAGAAAAGGGGATCTGCATAGACTAAGCTATGAGCCTGTCCGAGACGTTACCGGCGATATGACAGACCACCCGGAATCCACCATGTCCCCCGACCAATACTGCCAGCGGAAAGCGGCCAAAAGCGGCTCCAGCTTCTATTACAGCTTCCTGTTCCTGCCGGTGGAACAGCGGCGTGCCATCACCGCACTGTACGCCTTTTGCCGTGAGGTCGATGATGTCGTCGACGAATGCAGTGATACGGGTGTTGCACACAGGAAACTGGACTGGTGGCAGAAAGAGGTCGAACAGTGCTTTGCAGGACAGCCCCGGCACCCGGTCAGCCGGGCATTACAACAGCCCATACAGGCCTATAACCTGCCCGCCGAGTATTTTCAGGAAATCATCGACGGGATGAGAATGGACCTGCAACAGAACCGCTATGAAACCTTCAGCGAACTGGCCCTCTACTGCCATCGAGTGGCGGGAATTGTGGGTTTGTTGTCGGCTGAGATCTTCGGCTACCGGCACCGCGATACGCTGAAGTATGCCGAAGAACTGGGCACCGCTTTCCAGCTCACCAATATTATAAGGGACGTACGCGAAGACGCTGAACGCGACCGTATCTACCTGCCGCTGGATGAACTGCTGGAGTATCGCATCAATCCCCACGATCTGCTGAACGCCAGGGTCACAGACGGATTGCATGAGATGCTTGGTTTTCAGGCGCAACGTGCACGCCGCTATTATCAGCGCGCCATGTCACACCTGCCACCCGCAGACCGTTATGCGCAGCGCAGCGGTCTCATTATGGCCGAGATATACCGGACCCTGCTGGATGAGATGGAAGCAGATGAGTTCCGTGTGATGCAGCAGCGTTTAAGCCTTACGCCGCTGCGTAAATTATGGATCGCCTGGAGAACCGCACGTAAAGAACATCGCTGGCACCGTAAACAGCTGAAATATTCGGCCCGTGCCTGAACGACAGCCGGTTGTTATTGTCGGTGGCGGCTGGGCCGGGCTGGCAGCCGCCGTCGAACTTTGTGCCCATCAAATACCAGTCACGGTGCTCGAGTCAGCACGACAGTCAGGTGGCCGGGCACGCAGTATCCGCGTCAGCGATATGACCATTGATAACGGCCAACACCTTTTCATCGGGGCGTACCGCTCGGTGTGGGGCCTGATGGACAGGATAGGGGTCGACCGTCAACGTGCATTTCTGCGCCAGCCCCTGACCCTCAGACTGATGAAGGGAAACAAAACCAGCCTGCATTTCAAGGTTCCACGCCTGCCCGCCCCGCTTCACCTGCTGAGCGCCATTTTGACCGCGCGCGGCTTATCCATGACCGATCGTATTCAGGCGCTGCGCTTCGGGCGAAGACTGCCAGAGCTGAGTATATCGGACCATGAGGACATCAGTGTACAGACACTGTTACGCAGCGAAGCACAAACACCTGCCCTTATCCGAAAATTATGGGGACCCTTGTGTATCGCCGCCCTCAACACACCGCTCGATGAAGCCTCCGCACGCATCTTTCTGCGCACGCTGCGGGAGTCTTTTCTGGGTCTGCGCAGGCACTCCGACTTGCTCATTCCCAGGCTGACACTCGGTGAAGTACTGCCACTCCCCTGTGCCGATTATCTCCAACAGCGCGGGGGCAGGATTGAACTGGGGCAACGTGTTACCAGCCTGGAGATTGAAGATACGGGCATTCAGGCTGTTAAAATTCGCGAACGCCGAATAGAGGCCAGTCAGGTCATCCTGGCTGCTCCACACGTCATCAGTCGCCGGCTGATGTCCCGCCACCACCCGCTGCAAGCGCTTTGCGCCCAACTGTCTGAACTCGGTAACGAACCCGTTATCACTCTGTACCTGCAGTATCCACCGCAGACATGCCTGCCCCAGCCGCTGGTTGGCCTCGAGGACACACTGGCTCAGTGGGTATTCGACCGCAGGGTATGCGGCCAACCCGGATTGATGGCCGTTGTCATAAGCGCCAGGGGCTGCCACGATCAGATGAAAACCGACCAGCTGACACAAAGAGTCGCAGCCGAGCTGGCGACCAGCTTTCCGGATTGGCCGGCCCACGAGCAGAGTCTGTTGATCCGTGAAAAACGGGCGACGTTCAGCAGCCGTGTCGGTATTGATCAAATCCGGCCAGCCAACAGAACACCGGTATCCGGTCTTTGGCTTGCCGGTGACTACACGGCCAATGGCTTACCGGCCACAGTGGAAGGTGCAGTTCGCAGCGGGATCGCATGTGCGCAGGCTATTCTGGGCAAGCTATAGCCATGCTAAACTTCGCTGATGCAGATACCCGACGATTGGCAACCCCGAAAAGATCTCCTCAATGAGCGCGTCATCCTGGTGACGGGCGCCGGCAACGGTATCGGCGCTGCCGTGGCGAAAAGTTATGCCCAGTACGGCGCAACTGTCATTCTGCTCGATAAGGTCGTCCGAAACCTGGAACAGGTTTACGACACCATCGAGTCGGTGTCTGGTGTAAAGCCGGCGATCTATCCCATGAATCTCGAAGGCGCTTCGGAAAAGGACTACCTTGATCTGGCAGCCACCATAGAAAAGGAATTCGGGCGGCTGGACGGCCTGCTCCACAATGCAGCCATGCTGGGCGCGCTGATTCCGATCGCTCACTTCGAATCAGAGCTCTGGTACAAAATTCTACAGGTGAACCTGAACGCCCCCTTCCTGATGACCCGCAGCTGTCTGAAGCTTTTACAACAGAGCAATGATGCATCGGTCCTGTTCAGTTCTGACAGCGCGGGAAGACAGGGCAAGGCATACTGGGGGGCCTACGGTATCAGCAAGGCCGCCAGTGAAAACTTCATGCAGGTGCTGGCAGACGAAATCGAGGCCAATACATCCATCCGGGTGAACAGCTTCGATCCAGGACCGGTAGCCACTGCATTCAGGAGCCTCGCCTACCCCGGCGAAAACCCGGAACGGATTGCCAGACCGGAAGATGTCGTTGCTCCATACCTTTATTTAATGGGGCCGGACAGCAAGGGCGTCACCGGTAAACAGTTCAATCTGTAACAGCGCTATCCCGTACAGCGGTGCACCTGTCTAATGTACTCATTAGTAAGTTCCAAACTGTCCCGCCCCCGATCGAACAGCTTCAAATTTAGCCACGGAAATCACAGAAATAAACGATAATATTTTTCCGTGCCTTCCGTGGCTATTTACATAAAATAAGCCCTGTTTTCAGCCTGAGATGCTCCAGGTTTCTCCCTAATCCATCAGGTCAACATGAATCCCCTGTGCCTCCAGTTCGGCGACGCGTGCCCGGAGATAGCGCTGAAAACTCGGTTGCGTCTTGAACGCACCGGAAAGCACATAATCCATGGAACCCTGGGTATGAAATGCCTTGAGGTAGGCTTCCCTGCGGAATACCTCCTGGCCTGATTCATCAAACAACACCATGCTCGGCGCATACTGGATACTCAGTTGTTTCGACCATTCAGCCGCCGTGCTATCCACCCCGCCGGGTGTCTGCAGCGGCGTCTTTGACCACATGTCCAGCAACACCACATCAAAGCGCTTTAACAAATCTGCACTTTCCTTGCGCTTGAGAATGTCCAGGTGCAACTCATCGCAGGGTGCGCAGTCCTTTTGCTCGAACAAAACCAGCAGAGGTTTTCCGCTGCCGCGTTCCGCTAAACGGTATGGCGCCTGCAGATAGCTTGCATCCGTATGCAGTTTTCCTGTCGAAGCGGGTGGTGAAACCCGGGCCCAGTAATCGCGAAAGCTAACCTCTTTTTCCTTGTGCTGGCCGACATAATCCACCACGGTACCGAACTTATGTGGCGGGTAATAACCATTCAGGCGCATGATCACCTTACCCTGTTCATCCAGAAACAGCAGGGTCGGGGTAAACATGACTTTCAGATCCGTCGCAAACTGTTTCTCGGTGGTGGGCTCGCCCTTGAAATCGATGACTTCCCGGTCTCCCCACATATTGACGGCAATAACATCCAGGCTGTTGCGGGTCTTATCGACGATAGCTTGTTGACTGAAGTTGATTTCCAGCAGCTTTTTACAATAGGGGCAGCCATCCTGGTAGAAATACAGCACAAGCCGTTTGCCCTGTTCGCCGGCTTCTTTAATATCCTCGCGTATATCCAGGAAAGACTGCCTGAACCAGGCCGGCTGTTCATGGTACCCGGGATTCACCATGCCTTCCTCCAGGCTGTCACCCTGGTCAGCCGGCCCTGCGCCAAACGCAGGCTGAACTATTAACAACAAAACGCTCAGAATTCGCGACATCATTCCCGTGCCCCGACAGAATTGTCCGATAACAGAGTATCGCATGGTGTCCAGTCTGTGATAACAGTGCAAGGGTAAAGGCGGAAATCCGGCGCCTGCCGGCGGCAAGCAGGCGGCAAGTAGTTCGTCATTATTCTGACGTTTTTATGGCGCCCTGACAAAAGACGGCCTGCATCTCATTGATTTATTGTCACTTCGAAAGTATCGCTATTAATGGCACAAATTTCGCAACGTGCTTTACATGCCAGCGACTGACCCGGAAACCGCCATGAATAAACCATTGCACCATATCGCGGAACTATTAAGTGCACCCAAGCCGTCGGGTGACCGTTCTGTATTGCGCGAACTGACGGCAGACAAGGCTGTGGAAATTACCCAGAGCTTACAGACCAGCCTGGATCCCAGCCGTCTGGTTGAAATGTTCAGCATGGAAGTTGGCACTCTGATCGTTCATCAGGGCGTTCGTTACCTCAATGACGATCTTGATCTGGACCTCGAAATGGGTCGCCAGGCACAGCACAGCTGTTCCTATAAGCTGAAACTTGGTGATGAACCACTGGGCCAGCTGACTTTCCGACGCAAGCAGAAGTTTAGCAACGCTGAAATCGAAGCCCTGGAGAGACTTCTGTGCAGTCTGCTGTATCCGCTGCGCAATGCCTTGCTTTACCAGGACGCGCTACAGCTGGCGCAGAAAGACCCGCTGACAGGTATCTGTAATCGCGCTGCACTGGATGAAATGATGCAGCGCGAACTCAGCCATGCACATCGACAAGGCTCAAGCTGTGCGCTGATTATTCTCGATATCGATCATTTCAAGGCCGTCAATGACAAGTACGGACATATCGTTGGTGACTGCGCATTGAAGGTTGTCGCTAACATGATGGCCAAATGTAAACGCGATGGTGACCTCCTGTTCCGCTATGGTGGTGAGGAGTTTGTTGTATTGATGCGCGATACCGAAATGGAGGGCGCGGGTCTGCTCGCCGAACGCATACGCAGCTACATCGAGACCCATCCCTGTAGCTGCTCAGGTGCTGATCTGAATATCCGGGTCAGCATCGGGGTGAGTGTTTTACAGAAGAACGACAGTCCGGTATCCCTGTTTACCCGTGCCGACCAGGCCTTGTACAGCGCCAAGAGACACGGCCGCAATCAGGTATGCATGGCCGGAGCCACAGGACAATAGATCCAGACGCCCGCTTGTGCGGACGCTCTACATCCCGTTCTTGAATTTTCTCAAGTCGGTCGCGCCACTGGCGCGAACCTGCACCAGCGCCTGGGCATACTCTTTGAGGATATTCAGGGCATAGACGATCCGTTCCCTGAAATAGCCATCGGCTTGCGGATTATTCTGTTGCGGATCTTCATTCAGAACAGTTTCGACGTTTCGCACAATAATCTGCTCCGGGATATAACAGATACGGTTGTTTTTGTAACTGCTCATACGCAGCTCAGCGACCGGATAGGCGCCACCGTCGCCAGAAGAAACGGTAACAATCAGCGCCGGTTTATGGGCCAGTTCACCCTTGCCCCACATCAGGAAAAAATTCTTCAAGCCCGAAGGCACCTGGCCATGCCATTCCGGGGAGATCACCACGAATCCGTCACTGGAGGCCAGCTCGCTGGAGATGGGGTCAAGCTTCTGTTTCCAGTCCGGGTTGTCTTCCCAGATGCTTTCATCCCACAGAGGCAGCGGATTTTCCGCCAGCTTGAATAACCAGGTTTCATCGCAAATTTTCTGGCCTTCGAGTGTCTGCTGGATAAAACGCGCAACTTTTTCGCTTTGTGATGCTTTACGGTGGCTACCGCTGATGATGCTGATCTTCATTCATACCGTCCTGAGTTATTATTACTAAGGCGTGTGTAAGTTAGAAAATGGTTGCTGGTTTCGTGTACCCGCTTAGCTGCAGGTGTTCAAAATTCGCGGAATTGTAACAGATTTTCAGTGAATGAAACTTACTAAGGGGATGGGTGAAGCTGGAGAATTTTTTAAAATCCTTTTAACAGCCAGAACCCGGAATCATCCTGTTCTGCCAGGAGTGTTGCGATCGCCTCATGACCTGCCTCTGTGGCCAATGTTTCGGCTTGCTCCCTCTTGCGATTTCGCAAACTAGCGTCCGCCCGGCTTGCCAGCAATTGTTCAACAATATCTTTGCGTCCCCACTGTGCCGCAAGCATCAACGCGGTATTACCTTCACGGTTTTTTACGTCTATTTTCACACCCTTTTTCAACAAATGAATCATGACCACGCGCCTCCCGCCAATAGCTGCGAGCATCAACGGGGTGTTACCGCTGCGAGTGACCACATCGCCATCCGCTCCGTATTTGAGCAGACTACTGACAATCGCTTCATGGCCGTGGACAGCCGCACGATGCAGGGCTGTAAATCCATCTTTATCTGGCTTATTTGCCGCCGCCTTTGACACAAGCAGTAAATTTACCAGGCCCGCATGGCCCTGATCGGCTGCATACCATAGTGCCGAACGACCATGCTTATCAAGACAATCAAGACAGGCCTCACTGCCGAGCAGGTTGTCGACCGTAGCAAGGTCATTGTTACGGGCTGCCCATATTAACGCATTCTGGCTTTCAGCTTTTTTCGAGCCTATATCTGAGCCTCGTTTAAGCAACATATTAATGACACCGGAATGCCCTTGTTTGATCGCGGCATCGAGGGCGGTCATGCCTGTTTCACTGCGCGCACTGACTTCCGCACCTGCAAGCAATAACTGGTATACCACAGGTTCATGTCCCGACGAAGCTGCAAGCATAAGGGGCGTCTTCCCGCCATGGTCAGCCGTATTCACCTTGGCACCAGCAGCAATCAAACCCTGAACGATTTCTTCATAACCACGCCAGGCCGCACGACTCAGCGCAGTATGGCGTTCGCTGTCACGAACATTGACATCGACTTTCTGCGCCAACAAGGCCTTTACAACATCTTTTTGCTCACGCCAGGCGGCTTCAACCAGCACTGGCATCCCCTGAGTCTGCTTTCCCGCTCTCAGTTTAAGGCGCGCGTCAAGATCAACTTTATCAGGCTTGGAGCCCGAATGTGCAACTGCACCGCGATTGACAAGCATATGCTCGACCTTTGTATGTCCTCCGCTACTGGCATAATTCAGCGCTGTCCATCCTTTATTGTTTTTTAGATTCAGCTTTGCGCGATTGGAGAGCAGTATCCTTGTGGCAATCAAATCACCCGAGCGTGCCGCCATCATCAGCGGTGTATTGCCGTTCGCATCGGCATAATTCACGCCCGCATTCGCGCTCACCAGCAATCCAAGGATATCCGAGTGCCCGCAGTTAGCCGCTTTTAGCAAGGCGGTATCGCCATAGTTGTCCTTAAGGTTACTGTCAGCGTGCTCCTGCAACAGCACGCGAACCAGATCCGTGTGCCCCTGCTCAGAAGCCTTGATAAGCGCCGTGGCACCGTAGTCATCCTGCGCATCGACTGAAACACCATTTTCCAGTAGCGCCCTGGCCAGTTCTAAATCCCCTTTTATGGCTGCCCGATGCAACCTGTCCTGTAGTGAGATTTCTTCACTTGCATTATCTGCGAGGGTCTTGTCGTTTTTCCTGTCCTGTTTACCCGTCAACTTGGCCTGAGCCATCGAATGTCCCTGCTGGCCTGCTTTTTCATACCAGTTCCGCGCCTGGCCCGTATTCTTGTCAACACCCCATCCGTGTTCATATAAAACACCCAGGTTGTACTGGGCTTTGGCGTGCCCCTGCTGTGCTGCCTTCAGGTACCAATGAGCTGCCCTGCTGTGATCCTTGGCTACGCCCTGACCGGCGCGGCACATCGCAGCCAGCTGGTACTGCGCATCCTTGTGCCCCTGGGAAGCAAGCTCCTCCAGCAGCTTAGCCGCCCGCTTGAAATCCTTGTTGCGTATGGCGTAGCGCGCATCATCATAACTGCCGGCGTGAGTCAAGATCGGGGAAATGCACAGCAGACACAAAAAAGCGGCTATAAAAAGGCGCGTCGCCGCATCCGAATAGTGACTACGCCGAGCCATATTTTGTTTCCACCTCAATACCGGTCTCCTTTAGAAATGGTGTTGGTAAAAGACCGCCAGCCGAAACGATCACCCCATCATTCGGAATTTCAATCAGCTCACCGTTATGATCGAGTTGAACGCTATGTTCACCAATCTCCTTCACATTCGACTTGAACAGGACAGTCAGCCGGCCATCGGCCTCCGCCTGCTCGACCTTGCTCCGGTTTTTCTGTTTAGCGCGGGAAAACGATTCAGACCGGTATGATAAGTAAACCTGTGTATCGGTTTGTTCCGCGATACTGGTTGCGGCTTCCAGGGCACTGTCACCGCCACCTACCACCAGCACGCGCTGACCACGGTACTGCTCGGGGTCAATCAGGCGGTAAACCACTTTTGACTGTTCCTCACCGGGAACCCCCAGTTTTCGCGGCGTTCCACGACGACCAATGGAAAGCAGCACCGTTCGTGTGAGGTAACTGTTTCTATTGGTTTTCACCCTGTAGCCATCACCCTCTGCGCTTATCTGTTCCACACGTTCCTGATATTGAATGGAGAGGCCGGTTTGTTTTTCCACCTTCTGCCAAAATCCGAGCAATTCTTCTTTGCTGGTTTCGGTAAATTTGACCTTGCCGACCATCGGCAACTGAACGGGTGCCGTCATGACCAGTTTACCGCGTGGAAAATGAGAAACGGTTCCGCCCAGCGTTTCCTGTTCCACGGTTACATACTTCAACTTCTTTTCCAAGGCACCAAGCGATGCGGAAAAACCTGCCGGACCAGCTCCGACGATTACCAGATCCAGACATTCCCCTGAAGCGCTACCGACACCATTCACCTTGCAAATATTCTCAAGCGCCCGCCGGCCCTGTTCCACTGCATTGCGGATCAGCCCCATCCCACCAAGCTCACCCGCGATAAATATACCCGGCATATTGGTTTCGAAGTTCGGCTTGACTTCAGGAATATCTACGCCACGGCTCTCGGTGCCAAATACAAGAGTAATGGCATCCCTCGGACAGGCGTCCTTACAGGCGCCGTGCCCGATACAGTGTGTCGCGTGAATCAACTGCGCTCTGCCATCTATAACACCCAGTATTTTTCCTTCCGGACAGGCACTGACACAGGATGCACAGCCGAGGCACTTGACTGGATCGATAACCGGGTGAAGAGAAGCCGGTTCCGTTAATCCGGATGCTTTGTTCTCTTCCAGAGCCGCAATGTTTTCTGAATACACACGCTTTTTATTGCTCAAGTTCCAAACAATGAGCAGCACAAAAGGAACAAAATAAAACAGCAGCTTGGCTTCCATGGGCATAGCGAGGCAAAAATCGTCTGTGTGAATGACCTTATATGCCAGCCTTAAACGGCCTGATGAGGCGAATCCCTGAATTTATATCTGAGTTTTATGTATAGACTGTGACAAGTTTCAAATATTTAATAATTAAAGAAGCTATCTTGCTATCGAACCGAAGTAGCTCAAGCTGTTCTTGTCCGGCTCTTATTCATCTACCTGCTCTTTGAAAAAAACAAACTGTCGCCATTGGGCGACGGTCTACGCCACTTAATCGCGTGAAGACAGGCCATACAATTTTGCCGGAATATGAATCACTGTCGCTACAGCCCGACACCATGGGGGACATCTGAAATATTTTTCCTGAAACCCTTATCACCCCATTAAGTTTGACCACGTGAATACCGATATCAGGCATTACCAGGGGACAGGCTGTCGTGAACATCTCAACTGATAGAGCCCGTTCAGTTTTGGTATTTTTTTCCCATTTTCTGTGACGCAGTACACAGCAAGAGAGCAATCAAGCGTTATAGATTACAGACACTGGAATCGTCACCGGACTAACGATATGGCAATTGCGACGCAACTGAGTGCTGATTTCGCTCAAAAGGTCACTGACACGGAACACCCTCCGCGTAACAAGCACGAAAAGCGCGTCCTGAACGGACTGATCTCACTGTACCGACCCCGGCTCGGGGGCTTTGTGGTGCTGGTTGCCTATGTACTGGTCATGTTGCTGATTTATGCAGGCTGGCAGCAGCGCCCGGAATGGCCAATGACGGCTGAATCCGGTCCCGGTTACGCCTTGGGAATCATCGGTGGAAGCCTGATGCTTCTGCTGATGTTATATCCCCTGCGCAAACACCTCCGACTCATGCGCAAACTGGGGCCCACTAAATACTGGTTCCGCACCCATATGCTGTTCGGTGTGCTAGGCCCGGTATGCATCCTGTTTCATAGCGGATTCCAATTAGGCTCTTTGAACAGCAATGTTGCCCTGTTCTGTATGCTTATTGTCGCAAGCAGTGGTCTGGTCGGCCGTTATTTCTATACCAGGATCCATCACGGTCTTTACGGTCGTAAGGCATCCCTGAAGGAATTGCAGCAACACTCCCGTTTGATCGGTGAGGCACTCGTCGAGAAGCTGGAGACCACCCCCTGGATACTGGAGCGCATTCAGCGTTTTGAAATAAGCGTATCTAAGCAATCCACAAGCCTGATCGGTAGCCTGTGGACACTTCTGTCACTAGGTATACGTACCTGGTTGCTGCACCTGCTGTTCAGATTTGCTTCAGACGCAAAAAAGTATTCCCTGAGTAAAGACTACACCGTGAACCGCAGATACAGAACTCATTTGAACCGTCATATCGGCGCACACCTGGGCAACATCAGGAAAGTCGCTGAATTTCGCTTTTATGAGAGGTTTTTCGCAATCTGGCATGTGGTGCACTACCCGCTTTTTCTGATGTTAGTCGTGTCGGGGGTGATCCATGTTATCGCCGTTCACATGTACTGAGCTGTCGGGAATAAACCATGATTCAGCGGATGAACATCACCTTAATAGCGTTTGCCACGATAAGTCTTTTCTTTATGAACATCGCACGCGCTGCTGATATCGAAACTCTGCTGATGCCGGGCAAAGTGATCCAGGGACACGCTGAATACGAAAGCGAGTGTTTCCGTTGTCATGCACGCTTCAAAAAGAACACACAATCCCAGCTCTGCCGTGACTGCCACGAAGAGGTCGATGCTGATCTCCTGGCTGATGAAGGCTTTCACGGCCTGAAGCCTGAAATCGCAGAGCGCCCCTGCAAGATATGCCATACCGACCATATTGGCAGGGATGCAAATATCGCCATTCTGAATCACGCGACCTTCGACCACAATGGTACGGATTTCCATCTTGAGGGCAGCCATAAGAATGTATCCTGTACAGCTTGCCATCAACCGGATAAGAAGTTCTCTGAAGCCCCATCCAGCTGCTTCGACTGTCACGGCAAACAAGACCCGCACAAAGGCAATCTCGGTGAGCAATGTAGTGAATGCCATAGTGCCAAAGACTGGAATAAATTCGATTTTGATCATGACATAACGGAGTTTCCCCTACTGGGAGAGCATAAAGAGGTTGCCTGCAACAGTTGCCACCTGAATACACAATATGAGAAAACCCCACAGAACTGTAACGCTTGCCACTCCCTGAACGATGTCCACAATGGGCGCCATGGCACACAATGCCAAGACTGCCATAGCCCGCGCAATTGGATTGAGCCCAAATTCGAGCATGATCGTGATACCGAATTCCCGTTAAAAGGCAAACACAAAAAGGCCGTCTGTGAGGCCTGCCACAAAGAAGCTATTGCCGACGTAAAACCTGAAAAGACCTGCTACAGCTGCCACAAGAATGATGATCAGCATAGTGGGCGTTACGGCACAAAGTGTGATTCCTGCCACACTGAAAAGGGCTGGAAGGACGCAAGCTTCGACCACGACAAGAACACTAAATTCCCCCTCAAAGACAAGCATTCAAAACTGATCTGCTCCGCATGCCACCGCGGTGAATTGGACAAAGAAAATCTAGGCACAGAATGCCACAGCTGCCACCTGAGTGACGACGTACACCGGGGACAGGAAGGTCAACAGTGTCAGCGCTGCCATCAGGAAAGCGGTTGGTCTGAGCGCGTCGTGTTTGATCATGATCTGACCCATTTCCCCCTTCTGGGAATGCACGCTTCAGCGCCCTGTGAGGAATGCCATATCTCGGCTGCTTTCCAGGATACCGAGTCAGAATGCAATGCCTGCCATAAAGAAGATGATGATCACAAAGCCGCACTGGGCCCCGATTGCCGGCAATGCCATAACCCGAACGACTGGGGCATATGGCTTTTTGAGCATGATCAGCAAACAGATTTCAAGCTGGACGGTGCACACAAGGAACTCGGATGCGGGCAGTGTCACTACAAACCGGTGAAATCGAAAGTCGATCAATCGTCAAATTGCCACGCCTGTCATGAACACGATGATACGCACAGCGGACGCTTCGGGCGTCAGTGCGAACGATGCCATAACACTGAAACTTTTAATGACGTCAAACTCCGCTAATCAGGATAACAACGATGCGAGCAATCCTCGAAAAAACAAGCATATTGACGATTCTTGCCCTGTTAGCCACGTTATCCTCTTTTGCTAACGCAGAATCATTCGACCATTTCTCTACCGGTTTTCCACTCACCGGAGCCCATGAGGGCATCGACTGTGAATCCTGCCATACAAGAGGTATCTTCAAGGGCACACCGACGCTTTGTGCGTCGTGCCACTCCGGAACGTCAAGATTGGGCGGTGAACGCAAGCCCCCCAACCATATACCTACCAGTAACACCTGCGAAGATTGCCATATCACGTCGAACTGGAAGCAGATAGCCAGATTTGAACACGGTGATGTTACCGGCGCCTGCAGTTTCTGCCATGACGGTCAAACCGCTGTTGGCAAATCGCCCAACCACGTGACCAGCAGTAGCAACTGCAACGACTGCCACGGTACAACCAGCTTTAGTGGTGCCCGGTTTGATCACACCGGCATTACCGGCACCTGCTTCTCCTGCCACAACGGCACTACCGCAGTCGGCAAATCGACCAATCATATCCCCAGCGGCAACACGTGCGCCGACTGCCATACCACCAACAACTGGAACGGCGCAGTCTTCGACCATACCAACATCACCGGCAACTGCGCCAGTTGCCACAACGGCACCACAGCCACCGGTAAGAACACCACCCATATCCAGACCAACACGCTGTGTGAGGACTGTCACCGCCCCAGCGGCTGGATTCCGGTCACCCGCGTCGCTCACGCCGACGTCATCGGCACCTGCTCCTCCTGCCACAACGGCACCACCGCAACCGGCAAGCACCCGACACACCTTGGCAATAGCAACACCTGTGAGGACTGTCATAACACCACCAACTGGAACAGTGCGGTGTTCGACCACAGCAACGTCACCGGCAACTGCGCCAGTTGCCACAACGGCACCGAGGCCACCGGCAAGAACGCCACCCATATCCAGACCAATACCCTGTGCGAAGACTGCCACCGCACCACCGGCTGGCTGCCGGTGACACGGGTCGATCACGCCGACGTCATCGGCACCTGCTTCTCCTGCCACAACGGCACCACCGCCACCGGCAAGCATCCCACACACCTGGCCAGTGCCAACAGCTGCGACGACTGCCACACC
>JAUXDG010000068.1 GCA_030618475.1 Gammaproteobacteria bacterium
TCCTCGGCAATAATCATACTGCCCGGCTGTTCGGCGTGGGTGGCTTCATTCAGGTGGCGCAGGAAGTGTACGGCGTCCAGGTTTTCACGCCCGCCATATTCATTGGGGACCCAGTCACCGGGATCGCGTGAGTAGTCCAGGTAAAGCATCGACGCTACTGCGTCCACGCGCAGGCCGTCGATATGCATCTCTTCAAGCCAGTAGATCGCACTCGACAACAGAAAATTACGAACTTCATTACGACCGTAGTTGAAGATCAGTGTGCCCCAGTCACGGTGTTCACCACGTCGCGGGTCTTCGTGTTCATAAAGCATGGTGCCATCGAAGCGGGCCAGGGCAAAATCATCTTTGGGGAAGTGGCCAGGTGCCCAGTCGAGAATGACACCGACGCCGTTTTGATGGCAGTGATCGACAAAAAAGCGGAAGTCATCCGGATTCCCGAAACGGCTGGTGGGCGCAAAATAACCAGTCGTCTGGTAACCCCAGGAACCGTCAAAAGGGTGTTCGGTGACCGGCAACAACTCAATATGTGTGAAACCTGTTTCCCTGACATAGTTCACCAGCCATTCGGCCAGATGGCGATAGTTCAGGAACTGCCCCTGCTCGTCACGCTGCCAGGAGCCAAGATGAACTTCGTAGACCGACATGGGGGCGTGTAACCAGCTCCTGCTTGCGCGTGCCGCCATCCACTGCTGGTCATTCCAGGTGTAAGTGTCCGGGCGATGGGTGACGGAAGCGGTACCCGGCCTCAACTCGAACGCCTGGCCGTAGGGATCTGTTTTCAGGTGGATGCTGCCGTATTCGCGATTGCGGATTTCAAATTTGTAATAGGTGTGCGCGCTGACACCGGGAATGAACAATTCCCACACGCCGCTGCCGCCACGCGCACGCATCGGGTGAAACCGGCCGTCCCAGTGATTCCAGTCACCGACCACGCTGATACGCTCGGCACCGGGCGCCCATACCGCAAAACGCGTGCCCTTGACGCCATCCACTTCGCACTGATGCGCACCCAGAAACCGGTAGGCGTGCAGGTGACGACCTTCGCCGAACAGGTGCAGATCCAGGTCACCCAGCTGTGGCGGGAAGCAATAAGGGTCGTAGGCCGACCATTCGATACCGTCACGGTCAGTCCAGGCCAGCTGGTAGCGAGCTGGCACGCTGCCGCTGGCACCACGCCATTCGAACAGGTCGGTGTGCTCAACGCGTGTTAACGGAGCACCGGTCTCGACAATGCGCGCGCCGCTGCAATGTGGCAGAAATGCCCGGACAATTTCGCCTTGGCCGTCATGGTGTTTGCCCAGCACTTCAAAGGGGTCGTGATGACGGGCTTCGAGAATGCGAACCAGTGGTTTGGGCAACGAAGCCGTTGTCTCCATTGAGCTGGAATTCGGTGGAGCCATGCAAGCACTGTCTCTGTTTTTGAAAAAAGTAAACTTTCTTGAAGCCGTACAGATGGTACCATACGCGGCTAAACAATCAGATTATGATAGCCAGGTCAGCCCTTTCACACAGTGCCGGCCAACTACGCAGGGGAAATTGAATGAATTCCGTGTCCACGCCGCGATTTGTGAGTCGTCTGACCAGAGATACTCTGGCGTTGATACTGGCCGGTGGACGCGGATCACGCCTCAAACAGTTGACGGCGTGGCGCGCCAAGCCGGCAGTGCCGTTTGGTGGCAAGTTCCGTATCATTGATTTTCCGCTGTCCAATTGCATGAACTCCGGCATCCGCCGTGTCGGAGTTTTGACGCAATACAAGGCGCATTCCCTGCTTCAGCACATACAGCGCGGCTGGGGTTTTCTGCGCGGTGAATTCGGTGAATTTGTCGAACTGCTGCCTGCCCAGCAGCGGATTCAATCCTCCTGGTATGCCGGTACAGCCGATGCGGTCTACCAGAACCTGGACATCATCCGTATTCACAACCCTGAATATGTACTGATCCTGGCCGGCGATCATATCTACAAGATGGATTATGGTCCCATGATCGCCCAGCATGTGGAAAACGGCGCCGATATGACGGTCGGCTGTCTGGAAGTTGATCTGCAGGCGGCGAGTGCTTTTGGCGTTATGACTACCGCCGAAGACGGGCGTGTTCTGGAATTTCACGAAAAACCTGAATCTCCCTCACCGATGCCTGGAAGTGACGACACGGTGCTGGCATCGATGGGTATCTACGTGTTCAATACCCGATTTCTGTTCGAGCAGCTGATTAAAGATGCGGACAACACCCAGTCCAGCCATGATTTCGGACACGACATCATTCCGGCCATCATTTCCAGGTACCGGGTGTTTACCTACCCGTTTCACGACGAGCACAGTGACCAGCAGGCCTACTGGCGCGACGTCGGCACGGTGGATGCTTTCTGGGCGGCCAATCTGGAGCTGATCGGCGTGACACCGGAGCTGAACCTGTATGACGAGCAATGGCCGATATGGACCTACCAGGAGCAGATGCCACCCGCCAAGTTCATATTCGATGACAAGGAGCGGCGCGGTATGGCGGTGGATTCCATGGTGTCCGGCGGTTGCCTGGTTTCCGGCGCGACGGTCCGCCATTCCCTGCTGTTTTCCAATGTTAAAGTGAATTCCTACTCGGTATTGCAGCATGCGGTGGTTTTGCCCCATGCGGACATCGGACGCCATTGCCGTATACATAATGCGGTGATTGATAAAGGCTGCCGGATTCCGGCTGAAACCGTTATCGGTGAGGATCCGGAAAAGGACGCCGAGCGATTCCATGTGACCCCGGGCGGTGTGGTGCTGGTAACCCCGGAGATGCTGGGTCAGGAATTGCACTATGTCCGGTGAAGCCGGCTTGCGTGTGGTGTTGTGCTGGCATATGCACCAGCCGCAGTACTGTGACCAGATCAGCGGTGAGTATAAACTGCCCTGGAGCTACCTGCACGCCATCAAGGATTACGTCGACATGGCGGCACATCTGGAAGCGGTGCCGGCTGCCAAAGCCGTGGTTAATTTTGCACCGGTGCTGCTGGAGCAGCTGAACGATTATTCAGACCAGGTCAGTGGTTTTCTGCGCGATCACAAAGCGATACGTGACCCGCTGCTGGCGGCGCTGGTGGAGCCGGTGTTACCGGCGCATCCGGAACAGCGTCTGGATTTAATCAATAATTGTATGCGTATCAATCGCGAACATGTGGTTGCGCGTTTCCCGGCCTACCAGCGATTGACTGAACTGGCAGAGCCTTTCCTGAAAAATTGCGCAGACTTGTTATACGTCAGTGATCAGCTGCTGTCGGATCTGCTGTTCTGGTATCACCTCGGGTGGATGGGGGAAACGGTGCGCCGCAGCGATTTACGTGTGCAGCGCTGGCAGGAGCAGGGTAATAATTTCTCTCTGCACGACCGTCGCGAACTGCTGAGTCTGATCGGTGAACTGTTGTCCGGTGTTATTGATCGCTACGCGGGACTGGCAGACCGTGGCCAGGTCGAGCTGTCGGTCACTCCGTACGCACACCCCATTATGCCGCTGATGCTGGAGATTCAGAGCGCCAGGGAAGCCATGCCGGATACCGAGTTGCCCGAACTGGAGTTCTACCAGGGCGGTGAAGCGCGCGTGCGCTGGCATCTTCATGAAGGCATCAAGGTGTTCGAGCAGTATTTCGGCCGAAAACCCGCCGGTTGCTGGCCGTCGGAAGGCAGCGTCAGCAGGTCCACACTCGATCTTCTGGAGGAATACGGTTTCAGCTGGGCGGCGAGTGGTGAAAGCGTACTGCGTAACAGTTTGTTTGGCTCGGCGGGCGAGGAGGCAGCGGCGGCGTCTGACGCGGTATTAAAGGGCTACCATGTCGGAAACGGAAAGACTGTGTGTTTTTTTCGCGACGACAAGCTGTCTGATGACATTGGTTTTAACTATTCCACCTGGCACGCCGACGATGCGGTGGCTAATTTTATTCATCATCTGGAGCAGATTGCCAAGCAGCATAAGCGGCGAAATCTGGTGCTACCGATTATTCTTGATGGTGAGAATGCCTGGGAACATTATCCGGAAAACGGCTACTATTTTCTGAAAACCCTGTACGAAAAACTTGCCGATCACCCGACACTGAAACTGTCCACTTTTTCAGAATGCCTGCAGGAGGGTATCGAGATTGGCTCCCTGTCCACCATGGTGAGTGGTTCCTGGGTATACGGAAACTTCTCGACCTGGATCGGTGATCGTGACAAGAATCGTGGCTGGGATATGCTGGGTGACGCAAAGCGCGCTTTTGACAAAGCCTGCGCGGCAGGTGGGCTGGACAGCAACCAGCTGCGCGCCGCACAGCTGCAACTGGCGGTCTGTGAAGGTTCCGACTGGTTCTGGTGGTTTGGTGATTACAATCCGGCCCATTCTGTCAGCGACTTTGAGAGCCTGTTCCGAATGCATGTATCCAATCTCTATAACCTGCTCGGACTGGAGCCACCGGAATATCTGGCACATACTTTTGCGCGCGGCTCGGGTGCGCCGACAATGGGCGGGGTCATGAGGCACGGCCAGGTGAGTGACGGGGTACACCAGGAAATACTGTAGCATGGATGTATTCGCACAACGGCGTGCCGGAATACTGCTGCACCCGACATCATTGCCGGGCGGCGAGGGGAATGGCGACCTGGGACCGGAAGCCTATCGTTTCGTGGATTTCCTTTGCAGTTGCGACGTCAGTCTCTGGCAGACCCTGCCACTGGGTCCAACCCACGAAGATCTGTCCCCCTACCAGTGCCTTTCCGTGCATGCCGGTAACTTCCGCCTCATCAGCCTGCAGTCCCTGGTCGAACTGGGCTGGCTGGATGACGCCCGGCTCGATGAGTCACTGGATCTGTATACACAGCGTAAAGTGCGCCTGCTGGCGGCCTATGAAGGCTTCCAGCGCAAGGCCGGTGAAGATGATCGTCAAGCTCTGGCTCATTTTGTCCAGGAACGCAGCCGATGGCTGGATGACTATGCGCTTTATGAGGCGTTGCGCGTTGAACACGGCGGCAGAGCCTGGTACGACTGGCCACAGCCGATACGTGACCGATCCCCGAGAGCCCTGGAAGCTGCGCGCAAGCGTCTGGCGAACCGCATCGAACAGGTTCGCTTTGAGCAGTTCCTTTTCTACCGGCAATGGAGCCAGCTGCGGCGTTATGCGAACGAGCGTGGTGTTCTGCTGTTCGGTGATATACCCATTTTTGTGGCGCACGACAGCGCCGATGTCTGGGCCCACCGGGAGTGGTTTTCCATCGATGAAAGAGGCCAGTTACAGGTCGTCGCCGGTGTCCCACCGGATTATTTCTCCGCAACCGGGCAGCGCTGGGGGAATCCTCACTACCACTGGGATGCTCTGAAGAAAGACGGATTCGGCTGGTGGCTGGAACGTATTCGCTCGCAGATGGAGATGTTTGATCTGGTGCGTATTGACCATTTCCGTGGTTTTGAGGCCTACTGGGAGATTGATGCACAGGCCGATACGGCGGTGGACGGGCATTGGGTAAAGGGGCCGGGGCAGAGATTTTTCAAGGTCTTGAAACAGGTGTTTGAGGAGCTGCCGCTGGTTGCAGAAGACCTCGGTGTAATTACGCCGGAAGTGACGGCCCTGCGCAAGCAGTTCGATCTTCCGGGGATGAAAATCCTGCAGTTTGCCTTCGACGGTTCACCCGACAATCCTTACCTTCCGCATAACCATGAAGAACTGAGTGTGGTGTATACCGGTACCCACGATAACAATACGTCGCTGGGCTGGTATCAGGAACTGTCCGATGAACAACATCACCTGGTTCGGCATTATCTGGGGGATTCCAGCGAAGCCATGCCCGGCCTGCTGGTGCGTGCAGCGCTGGCGTCTGTGGCACGGTTGGCGGTGATTCCCTTGCAGGATGTGCTCGGCCTGGATGGTGCGCATCGTATGAATGTCCCGGGGGTGGCGGAAGGCAACTGGCACTGGCGTTTTAACTGGGATCAGGTGCAGGAGGAACATACGCAGCGCCTGCGGGACTGGATACAGCTGTATGGCCGGAAAATTTATTAAACGACTCTGCCGCTATTGTTATAGCCAGATCATGCAGCCTGTTTCAAAGCGGTGACTCAGCAGCTCATGACAGGGATACATGCGAATCTGGTAGAGCTGTAAGCCAGGCAGCGGCGGGTCCAGGTCGAGGATAAACAGGGTCTCGCCATTGTCCAGCTTTTCTTTAGCGGTAAAACCAAAGTATTCGCTGGCCTGGAAGTCATGGTGTTCATCTTCGATACCGATGACACATTCCAGTCTCACATCATTGGGGGACAATTCCCCCAACTGGGCGGCAATCTGAATACAGACCTTGTCACCGGCGGTCACGGCTTGTGGAACTTCTTCGATACGCCGCAGTGCTACAGATGGCCATAGCTTGTGTATTTTCTGTTTCCAGCTGGCCAGTTCCTTTGCTCCTCTGGAGCTGTTTTTCGTCAGGGCTCGTCCCTGTTCTGCTGCCGGTCCGTAAAAATCCCTGATGTAGTCCATTACCATGCGCTGCGAGTTGAACAGCGGCAGTGTCGATTTCATCGAGGCCTTGGACATATGTACCCAGCCTTCTGAGAAGCCGTGGCCGTTGCGGTGGTAGTAAAGCGGGATCACCTGGTGTTCCAGGATATCCAGCAACTCGTTGGCTTCTTCCTGGTTGCGAAAGCCGGCATCATAGTGCTGGTCGTGTGGGGTGATCGCCCAGCCGTTTTCACCGTTATAACCTTCACCCCACCAGCCATCGAGCACACTGAGGTTGATAACGCCATTAATGCCGCCTTTCTGTCCGGAGGTGCCGCTGGCTTCCAGCGGGTATTCCGGGTTGTTCAACCAGACATCGACACCGGACAGCAGATAGCGGGCCAATGCCAGATCATAGCCTTCCAGCAGCAGGATTTTGCCGATAAATTCCGGTCGACGTGAGAACTCGTGAATCACCTGGATTAACTGTTGCCCCGGCAGATCGCTGGGGTGTGCCTTGCCCGCAAAGAACAGCAACACCGGCCGTTGTGGATCGTTCAGCAGGCGTGCCAGACGCTCCGGGTCGGAGAACAGCAGGGTGGCGCGCTTGTAGGTTGCAAAGCGGCGGGCAAAGCCAATGGTCAGAATATCGGTTTCGTGCGGGCTGAGCATGCGGGTGACACGATCGATGTGTGCCTCGCCACAGCGGTTACGGCGGCACTGCAGAACCACGCGGTGTCGTACCTGGCTCAATAGCTCTGATTTGAGAGACTGACGCAGACTCCAGAAGCTGTGATCGGGGATTTCATCGATACGTTCCCAGTACTCTTCGTTAAGTAATTCATTGCGCCACTCCATGCCAAAACGCATGTCATAGAGATTTTTCCATTCATAGGCCAGGAAGGTCTGTACGTGTATTCCGTTAGTCACCGAACGCATGGGGTTTTCATGGCTGGGGATCTGTGGCCAGATATACCCTTCCATGCGTGATGCGACCTCACCGTGGATTTTACTGACCCCATTATGGAAACGTGAGCCACGCAGGGCCAGCACCGTCTGGTTGAAGCCTTGCTGGTTTGACGGGCCGGTACCCAGGCCGAGGAAGTCCTGCATCGAAACACCCAGCTGTTCCACGTAGTCATGGAAATAGCTGGCAACCAGGCTGTGGTCAAAAATATCGTGTCCGGCCGGAACCGGGGTATGTGTGGTAAACACAGTGGCCCCTGCGACTTGCTCGAGGGCGCTGGCAAAGTCCAGTCCGGTTGCCACCAGTTCGCGGCAACGTTCGAGAATCTGGAACGCGGCGTGTCCTTCGTTGATATGCCATGCCGTGGGTTCCAGACCCAGCCGGCGCAGCGCACGTACACCACCGATGCCTAAAACGATTTCCTGCTGAATGCGTGTGTTGATGTCACCGCCATACAACTGGTAGGTAATGGCGCGATCGGATTCATCATTTTCCGGAAGATCGCTGTCGAGCAGGTACAGACAGATATGTCCGACACGTGCTTTCCAGATCTTCAGCTGGACGGGGCGTCCTGGAAAATCGACCTGAACGCGTAGCTCCTTGCCGTCTTCGTCAGACACCAGCTGCAGTGGTAATTTATCAAAATCCGTGGTGGTGTAGTGGGCGACCTGGTTGCCGTGTTCGTCAATGGTCTGGGTGAAATAGCCCTGACGGTAGAGCATGCCAACCGCAACAAACGGGATGCCGAGGTCGCTGGTCGCCTTGCAGTGGTCACCCGCCAGAATGCCCAGGCCGCCGGAGTAAATTGGCAGGCTTTCGTGCAGGCCAAATTCAAGGCAGAAATAGGCGATCAGATCCTGTTCAGGGTTGAGGTACGGGTCGATAGTCTTGCGTTGCCCCTCCTGTAAATACGAATCGTAGGTTGAGAGTGCCCGCTTGTAGGCTTCGACATAGAGGCGGTCTTCGGCAGCTTCGTCCAGACGCTGCTGGGAAACCCGGCGCAGGAACATTTTGGGATTGTGGCCGCAGCTTTCCCACAGTGCCGGGTCGAGACGAAAGAACAGCGAACGCACCGTCCGCTCCCAGCTGTACAGCAGGTCATTGGACAGTTCGACCAGGCGTTCCAGGTTTTCCGGAATTCGCGGTTGTACTTCCAGGGTAAATCGGGTTCCGGACATGCTGTCTCCCATCAGTGCGTGTGCGCCGGGTACCGTAGCTGTGTCCGGCTTCCATCAGAAGCCACCGCAGAGGTCGCGCATTGTTACTATCGAGTAAGGTTAGGGATTATAGGTCAATCATCTGGCTTGTCGACCGGCGCTCGGATTGTGCCGAATTATCGTTTTTCGATCCTGCCGAACCAAAGGCCGGCGTGGCCATCGGCTACATGTGCGACTATAGCGCGCTCGCGCATCGGCCAGCCTGGAATCGTGGCGTCTTCCAGAAATACGACATTGATCATTTCACTGCGTTTCAGGTGAATATCGGTGCGGATATGAGCACCCTCGTTGCTGATATTCAGCGCCGTCGCCTTACCAATACTGACTCCGGCGCGAAAAAGTTCAACGCTCAATTCGCACACAACACGCCGATCGTGTCGGTGTTCCACAGACAACCCTCCTCATGCACAATGTCTCTTGTGTCTGTAATAGTACTACTTACTCCCTCGAACTGTACATTGGTGCCTATTCTGTACCTTGGTTGTCATCGGGTCTGGATTTGCGTTTCGGCACGTACAGTTTTCTCAAGCGCCTGCGCGACAGCACTGACGAGATGCTTTGCCACCCCATCGATACAAGCAGCCCTCCCAACAGGGACAGCAGTATATAGTGGCTGTGCCAGATAAAGATGAACGCCGAATGAAGGTGCCCCTGTTTGAGGATATTAAAGGCGATTTGAAAGTTGCTGATTAAATCGTCCTGTTGGCGTGGTAACGAATCCATCAACGCCGGGGACTTGTCCAGCCAGAACCAGAGTGCCCAACCCAGCAGAAACACAAAAATGACGCCGCGAAACATCCGCAATCCGTTAATGGAATATCAGGTTCAAAGGATATGGGCTCCCGGTAACGGCCTGGCTGCGGTCTGGGAATGATGGTGCCGAGGGTGGGAATCGAACCCACACTCTGTTGCCAGAACCGGATTTTGAATCCGGCGCGTCTACCAGTTCCGCCACCCCGGCACGAGTACTCGCCTGAGTACCAAGCGCGCCAGTATAAGGATTCCTGCAGTCGCCGCAAGAACGAGAGCCCCTGATCGGGATATTTGGAATCAGGCAGCCGTTCGCCGGCAATAAAGCAGCGGCGGCCTGGCGCTGTGGTACCATGCCGCGCCATGCGAGTCAGTGATTTCGACTATCCGCTGCCGGAGGGTCTGATTGCGGACCGGCCGGCGCAGCCGCGCAGCTGCAGCCGCTTGCTGGAACTGGCTTCTGACGGACGTATTCGTGATCGCCGTATGACAGAGTTCCCGGCACTGATCGGCGAGGACGACCTGCTGGTGTTCAACAACACCAGGGTCATTCCGGCACGCCTGTATGGGCGCAAGTCGACAGGTGGCAAGGTCGAAGTGCTGGTTGAGCGGCTGCTCGATGAGCACCGGGTACTGGCCCATGTGCGTGCCAGCAAATCGCCCGGGGCGGGTAGTCAGCTGAGATTGGGTGAAACCGGACTGGCCGTCGAAGTGCTGGGTCGGCAAGGCGATCTGTTCGAATTATTATTCAACGAGGCGGCGCCGGTGCTGGAACTGCTGGAAATACACGGTCATGTTCCGCTGCCACCCTATATCGAACGGCCCGACAATCGGGCTGACCGCGACGATTACCAGACCCTGTATGCACAGCATCCAGGTGCAGTCGCGGCGCCGACAGCGGGGCTGCATTTCGATGAGGCCCTGCTGGAGGCCTTGCAGGCACGGGGTATTCAAACCGCATTTGTGACCCTGCACGTGGGTGCCGGCACTTTCCAACCGGTGCGGGTGGCGCGACTGGAGGACCACGTCATGCACGCCGAGTATGTGCAGGTGGACAAAGCTGTCTGCGATGCAGTGGCGGCAACGCGTGCGCGGGGTGGGCGTGTGGTTGCTGTAGGCACCACGGTGGTGCGCAGCCTGGAGTCAGCGGCTCAAAGTGGTGATCTGGAGCCGTATTGCCAGGATACACGGCTGTTTATCACGCCAGGTTACCGGTTTAGCGTGGTCGATGTCCTGCTCACGAATTTCCATTTGCCACAGTCGACCCTGTTGATGCTGGTATGCGCATTGGCGGGTTATGAGCCGGTCATGGCGGCCTACCGGCATGCCACCGAACAACGATACCGGTTTTTCAGTTATGGCGATGCGATGCTGGTTCAGCGAAATATGCGAACAGCCACGAAAAAGCGGTTCGACTGAATGCAGTTTGAGTTACTGAAAAAAGCCGGCCGAGCCAGGCGCGGACGTCTCAGTTTTGAGCGCGGTGTGGTGGAGACACCGGCCTTCATGCCGGTAGGGACCTACGCTACCGTCAAAAGCATGCGCCCGGAGCAGGTTGCAGAGTCGGGTGCGCAGATTCTGCTGGGTAATACCTTTCATCTCATGTTGCGGCCGGGAACGGACATCATCCGTGCCCACGGTGATTTGCACGATTTCATGAACTGGCCGGGCCCGATTCTGACCGACTCGGGGGGATTCCAGGTATTCAGCCTGGGCGAGTTGCGCAAAATCACCGAACAGGGGGTTCATTTCCGTTCTCCGGTCAATGGCGACAAGGTTTTCCTTGGTCCGGAACAATCCATGGCCGTACAGCGGGCACTGGGCTCGGACATTGTGATGATATTCGATGAATGTACGCCCTATCCGGCTGACCGGGGTGTGGTGCAGGAGTCCATGCAACTGTCGCTGCGCTGGGCAGGACGCTGTCGGCTGGCCCATGGTGATTCCCGGGCGGCCCTGTTCGGCATCGTACAGGGCGGTATGTATGCGGATCTGCGCCTGGCCTCGCTGCAAGGGCTGACGGAGCTCGGTTTCGACGGGTATGCCATCGGCGGGCTTTCCGTGGGTGAGCCTCATGAGGAGCGAATCAGGGTGCTGGATACACTGGACCTGGCCATGCCGGCGGACAAACCCCGCTACTTGATGGGAGTCGGGACCCCGGAAGACATTGTGCAGGCGGTACGGCGTGGGGTCGATATGTTCGATTGCGTGATGCCCACGCGGAATGCCCGCAATGCCCATTTGTTCACATCCACTGGCACCATTCGGCTGCGTAATGCCCGTTTCAGGGATGATACAGGCCCTGTGGACGAGCAATGTGACTGTTATACCTGTCAGAATTACAGCCGGGCCTACT
>JAUXDG010000092.1 GCA_030618475.1 Gammaproteobacteria bacterium
GAGCAACCCGATTTCAGTACCCGGTGCCAGTCTTCTATGCGCCAGCGTAATGTATACCAGCGCAGGCACTGTTCAATATCCGCCGCCGTGTCGATGGTAACAGTCGTCAGCAAAAACCACTCCACGGCCTCGGTGTTCGCGGGTGGGTTTTCCTCCACGGCATGAATCAAATTGACCATGACCGGTGCTCTATCGGCATAATATTCGGGCGCAGGCAGTTGGATCTGCAGGTGACGCAATGCAAGCTCCGCCAATCGTTTGGGCCGGGCTGCGCGGGCTTTTTGCTTACTTTTCTTGGTTCGGGCACTTTGCTTCGGGATCGGAACCTGGATCTGGCTTTCTATAGGGGCTTGACGAACGGCGGCAAATAATTTGAAGGGCTCTTCCTTGATGTTTCGATCATGCTTGGCTCGGATCAGGATATCAACGCTGGGATTTTTACGTTGCTCATCGAAGAACTCGAAAAAATCAGCTTCCCGATCACACACGTCAACCAGCCTCGTCTGTGGCATGGTAGCGGACAGTTTCACCAGATCACGATGATGCTCAATCCAGACAAAGGTCTTTTTTTCCTCGATCGGGATCTGCGAGGGTTTGCGTTTGTCAGTAGCTGGTTTGATCTTCGGGGCAAGACACTGAGCTTTTACCACCCCCAGAGGAAGACCGTTAGTCGCCACCGCGAACGTTGAATGCAAATTCAGACCCATCATCTTAGCGCCCGTCTGATTGGCTTTGAGTTCGCCCAAGCCCGTACAGCTATCCAGGTTGGTATAATTCAGCTCGCTGCCATCTTGCAAACACAGCACCGTTTTTTGGCCCATCATACGTCGTGCGGTTCGCTGGCGGTGGGGAGCCAGTATATTGGGCATCGTTACCGCTGAGGTTTCCGGCTGGTCGATCATCCGATAGTAGGCTTTCGTGGCCGCCCAATCGCCCTTGGCGACACCACTAAAGGCGCGGGTTGGCACCTCGGCCTTAGCCTTTGCCACACTAATCAGTCTTTTACTCAAGCGCTTATCACCCAGTCGTGCATCGCCAAACTCGTGTTCAGCCCAATGCTGCGCATCCAATCCTTCCGTCACCTCTAATGCGCCCGCTCCTGCGTTAGGCGATAATCCCAAGTGTTTCCTGAACTCACTTCCCAGTGGGTAGACATAAATGGACTTGCGGCTGAGTGCCGATTTGGAAAACCGATCTTGCCTGCCACGCCCTTTTGTTTGCCCAATCTCGATCCAGTTAGCCGCCCGATAACAAGCGCCTGAGTAGTGCTCCGTATCCACAAAGCTCTCCAGCAGATAGGGGCTGTATTGATAGCGCTGTTCAAAATCAACCACCAGATGCGCCACGCTCATGCTCAATACCTTCGATGCCAGATTGCGGCATTCCACACTCGGCCGGATCAGAAAACGACTCATGCCGATCACCCGGTGCAAGTGCGCTTGCTGTTGCTCTTTATCCCACCCAATCCACTTGTCCCGGTCCGCTAGTTGCAGGGCGGCGGCGGCAAATCCGAAGCCACCCAGCCAGCCGTGTCGCGAATTGATCAAGTAGCGTAATTGCCGGCCAACCAGTGGACCATCCCCTAATGGATGTTCCCTCAACATCAGCTCATTCCATATGCGCTGCTCTTCATCGGTACACACCAGCACCAGCCTTAAATCCTCAACACCACCGACCTCACGCGGAACATCAACAGGCAGCGGTACAGGTTCGGGTAACCGTCGAGACTGCTTCTTGGCCCGTTTGCGTCGAATACCAGGCAGGGTAATGTGTCCTGCCTGCTCCAACTGCCGCAACGCCTTCGCGCAACTACTGGTCTGGATCTGACCGCGAGCATCATAGAATTCAAACTGCTTACACGCTCGCATCGCTAAATCCGTTCGATGGAGAATCTCTTCGTTCTCCAGAAGATGCCTGATATATTCTATGTTCGCGGGCGTCGATAGCGTCCGCTTGATTTGGTTTTGTGTGATCATGCGGCGAGCATGCACTAGTCAGGTCAATATGTCCAGCCATTATTTACGGGTAAAAGGCAGGCCTAGGAGCCTGTCCGAGAATAGCGATCGTAGCGAGGGCAAGACTGGTTGAGTCAGATTTCCCGATCATTTTCGTTAAATAGGTCTACTATTTGCCTCAAATGATCGAGAAATCTGACTCAACCAGTCTTGCCCTCGCTACGATCGCTATCCTCGGACAGGCTCCTAGCAGGCTGCAGAACATCCTTATTCGAGGTGACCTTCAAGCCACGGCTTGAACAGCAGCGCGATCCCGAAAGCCACCAAGTACTCCATTGCGGGGCTGGCAGAGGCCAATGATTCCATTGAGGGTACACTGATAACCGCCAGTACTGCGAACAGAATTAACATATACTGAAACATCGTTCTTACTCCTGATCCGTTTATAACAACGCTATTTGACGGTTACAGTGTGCGTGAATCAGGTCAAGGTTTCTGTGAACGGCTCACCCTTCGTACATGATCCCCTTCACAATTTCAGAACGTTTTCGGTGTTTTTCGTGTTTTTTTATTACGCAACCGTCACCGGCGGCAGTCCGGCACGGTTGTTTTTCGAATCCTGCCGGCGAATGACATCCTGTACCGAGGGCCGGTTAAGGAACTCTTCCAGCGAAATACTATCCAGAAACCCGTATATTCTTTTCGACAAGCCGCACCACAGTTCGTGAGTCAGACAGGAATCCTCGTCGTCACAGTTGGAATCCCCGCCACAGGTGGCGTCCACTTTCTCGTCTACAGCGGCAATAATCGAAGCGATGGTGATTTCACCGGCCGGCCGGCCTAATCGGTAGCCGCCGCCGGGTCCACGCACCCCGCGTACCAGGTTGTCCTTGCGCAATTTGGAAAACAACTGCTCGAGATACGACAGTGAAATACTCTGGCAGTGCGAAATATCCGCCAGTGTCACCGGCCCATTGGGCTCGTGGATGGCGAGATCCATCATCGCCGTAACGGCATAACGACCTTTAGTGGAGAGTCTCATCCGGGAACCTGCTGCAACTGCGCCTGTTGGTCACCATAAATAAACCATACACCGCAGTCAAGTATTATCGAGTGATCACTGATCAATCAGGATTCGAAACTGAGTGCCTGTTCATTTTCAATCAGTTGCAGGGCTTCGCTGAGCTGCTCCCGGGCCGGCGAGAAAGCGTGCCCGTGACGAAGACAGTAGCCCAGCCACTTGTGCAGGAAACGATTCGCCTGCCACTTGATTTCTATCGAATACTGATTTCGAAAACGGTCATATTCGGCATCGCGGCGACCCGGCCTGCCTCCCCGTGAAATAAGCTCTGCCACCTGTGCGTCATGGTACATACGCACCACAACATCAGGTGCTGGAAAAGAATCACCGTTATCTGCAAACTGATAGGTAAGATGCAGGGTCGTTGTATACCTGCAGCGCTCTCGAACAGTCAGGTGCAAATTCAGCGTACCTTTAACTGTAGACATACTGTGGTCTTGTACAGCGTCCAGATCAGGTACAAGCTGCCTTAACTGAATATAGTTCAGTTCATAAAGCTCCATGAGCGCCGGCAAGTCTCGTGCCCGCACACCTGGATGAACTATTTTTTGTTTGCTCGAATACCGCATAGACAGAGTTTAACATAGTAAAATGGTGCTTCGTTCGAGACCTGAGTCTATTTAAGGCCTCTATCGGCTGTAGACAGTCAAGCTTAATGCTTGACAAACCGCATCAAAGAACCAACACAACAGGATCGTTGCCACAATGAACAACATTGAAGTCAAGACCCAGCCCTACTCCGACCAGCGACCGGGCACCTCCGGTTTGCGAAAAAAAGTTGCTGTGTTCCAGCAGGAAAACTATCTGGAAAATTTCATACAGTCGATATTTGACAGCCTTGAGGGTTATCAAGGTAAAACGCTGGTGGTGGGTGGTGACGGCCGCTATTACAACCGGCATGCAGTGCAGGTCATATTACGCATGGCAGCGGCCAACGGTTTCGGGCGTATTCTGGTCGGGCGCGGCGGACTGCTTTCCACACCTGCAGTTTCCTGCATTATCCGCAAATACCAGGCATTCGGCGGCATCGTACTGTCTGCCAGCCATAATCCGGCCGGACCCGATGGTGACTTCGGCATTAAATACAACATCGGCAACGGCGGACCTGCACCGGAAAAAATCACCGAGGCCATTTACCGGAAGAGCCAGCAGATCCAGCATTACCGTATTGCTGATTGTGGTGAACTGGACCTGGATACTCCCGGTGAACAACAACTCGGCTCCATGCATATCGAGATTATCGATCCGGTGTCGGATTACGCCGAACTCATGCAACATCTGTTTGATTTCGACCGTATTCACAGTCTCATCAATTCCGGCCTGTTCAGCATGCGCTTCGATGCCATGCATGCCGTCACCGGCCCCTATGCGGTTGAAATATTAGAAAACCGGCTGGGTGTGACTCCGGATGCGCTCATGAACGCCGAACCTAAAGAGGATTTCGGTGGCGGACACCCTGATCCCAACCTGGTGTATGCAAAACAGCTGGTGGATGCTCTGTTCGCCGCCAATGCACCCGACTTTGGCGCGGCGTCCGATGGTGATGGGGACCGCAATATGATTCTTGGTCACCGGTGTTTTATTACACCCAGTGACAGTCTCGCGGTATTGGCGGCCAATGCCCACCTGACACCGGGATACCACCGCGGTCTGGCCGGCATCGCCCGTTCCATGCCGACATCGCAGGCTGCCGACCGTGTTGCCGAACGGCTGGGTATCGAATTATTCGAGACCCCGACCGGCTGGAAATTTTTCGGCAACCTGCTGGATGCCGGAAAAGTCACCCTGTGCGGTGAAGAAAGCTTTGGCACCGGCTCTGACCATGTGCGGGAAAAGGATGGACTCTGGGCGGTGTTGTTCTGGTTGAATCTGCTCGCCGTGCGCAAAGAATCTGTACAGGAAATTATTACCGCTCACTGGCGCAGTTACGGCCGCAACTATTATTCACGTCATGACTATGAGGCAGTGAATGCCGATGGCGCCGGTCAGTTGATGGATACCTTGCGCAAAGCGAATGGCTCCCTGACGGGTAACAGGTACGGCGACTATGAAGTCGCGTTCTGCGATGATTTTTCCTATACCGACCCGGTCGATGGTTCCGTCAGTGAACATCAGGGTATTCGCATCGGCTTCACCGATGGATCTCGCATGGTATTTCGTCTGTCCGGCACCGGCACCGAAGGCGCCACCCTGCGACTGTATCTGGAACGTTACGAGCCCGACCCCGAACGGCAGTTACTGGATGCTCAGGATGGCCTGTCAGAGTTGATCCGGATTGGCGAAGATATCGCCCGAATTCGCCACTACACCCAGCGGGAAGCACCGTCAGTCATCACTTAATGGACGAAACAGCAGACATCGCAGACCGCGACGGTTTTCTCGCAGGTCTCGGATTACCCGCTCACTGCATACTGAGTGAGGACTCGGAACTGCGCCCGTACGAATGCGACGGACTGTCGGCCTACCATCAGGTGCCCTGGCTGGTACTGCTGCCGGAAACCGTGCAGCAGGTGCAGTCGATTCTTGGCTACTGTCATCAGCAAAAAGTACCGCTCGTCGCGCGCGGCGCCGGTACCGGCCTGTCCGGTGGAGCCCTGCCATTGGCCAATGGTGTTTTACTCAGCCTGGCCAGGTTCAACAGCATTCTCGATATCGATTTAGCCAACCGCCTGGCGCGCGTACAACCCGGCGTGCGCAACCTGGCCATTTCACAGACCGTTGCACAACATGGCCTTTACTATGCCCCTGACCCCTCTTCCCAGATCGCCTGCTCGATCGGCGGCAATGTGGCAGAGAATGCCGGTGGTGTGCATTGCCTGAAATACGGGCTCACGGTACACAATATCGCGGCACTCAAAATAGTCTGCATGGATGGTGAACTGCTGAACATCGGCAGCCATGCACTGGACAGCGCCGGTTACGATCTGCTCGCGCTGATGACCGGTTCCGAAGGTCTGCTGGGTGTCATCGTTGAAGTCACGGTAAGGCTGCTGCCGGTCCCGGAGACGGCACAAGTGCTGCTTGCCGCCTTCGATTCGGTGGAGACCGCCGGTCATGCCGTCGCCGAAATCATTTCGGCCGGCATCCTGCCCGCGGGTCTGGAAATGATGGACAGTCTGGCGATTCGTGCCGCCGAGGACTTTGTGCATGCCGGCTATCCGGATGATGCAGCGGCCATTCTGCTATGTGAACTCGATGGTACCCGGGCTGAAGTCGAAGCCCTGATCAGCGAAGTGCAGGAACTGTTGACCGGCATGGGTGCCAGGGATGTGCGCCTGGCACAAGACGACCAGGAACGGCAGAAATTCTGGGCGGGACGCAAAGCCGCTTTTCCCGCTGTGGGGCGCATATCGCCCGATTATTACTGCATGGATGGCACCATTCCCCGCAGACACCTGGGAAAGGTTTTATCGACCATCCGCCAGTGGTCAAGTGAATATGATCTGCCCGTTGCCAACGTATTCCACGCCGGTGATGGCAACCTGCATCCCTTGATTCTGTACGACGCCAACAAGCCGGGTGAACTTGAACGTACCGAAGAATTCGGCGGCCGCATTCTGGAGCTGTGCATTTCGGTGGGTGGCACCATCACCGGCGAGCACGGCGTCGGCATGGAGAAGATCAATCAGATGTGTGTACAGTTCAACGAGGATGAACTGAGACAGTTCCATGCCATCAAGAAAGCTTTTGACCCGCATGGCCTGCTGAATCCCGGCAAGGCGATCCCTACCCTGGCGCGCTGCGCCGAATTCGGGCGCATGCACGTGCATGGAGGCGAACTGCCTTTTCCTGAACTGGAACGCTTTTAATGATCCAGCAGGACCTGACAGAGCCATTGCGCGAGCGGATAGCCGGTGCCTGTGCCGACAAAACGCCTGTCTCGATCCGCGGCGGCAACAGTAAAAGCTTTTACGGGCACCCTTGTGAGGGCGAGAGTGTCGACGTCTCACAGCACACCGGTGTGCTGGAATACGAACCGTCGGAACTGGTGATCCAGGCACGTGCCGGAACAGCCCTGACTGACATTGAAAAGCTGCTCGACCAGCACCGGCAGATGTTGGCTTTCGACCCCCCGCATTTCTCACCGAAGGGTACACTGGGTGGTGCAGTTGCAACTGGCTTGGCAGGGCCGGGACGGCCCTTCACCGGTTCGGTTCGTGACTCTATTCTGGGTGTTGGCCTGATCAACGGTCGTGGCGAAATCCTCAATTTCGGCGGTCAAGTGATGAAAAATGTCGCCGGTTATGACGTGTCGCGCCTGATGGCGGGTGCACTGGGGACACTGGGCCTGTTAACCGATGTATCCCTTAAGGTACTGCCCAAACCAGCAAGCGTATACACTCTGCAACAACTCTGCTCGCAACAGGACGCCATACTGAGATTCTCGGAATGGATGGCAAAACCCCTGCCTCTGTCCGCAGCCTGCTGGTTTGATGATCACCTCTACCTGCGATTGTCAGGGACCGAGACCGGCATACGGCAAGCGCAGCACCAGCTGGGTGACAAGCTGCTGGAACAGGCACCCGACTGGTGGACATCCATCCGTGATCACCGGCATGACTTTTTCCAACGCCAATCACCCCTTTGGCGCTTGTCCGTGCCACCCGCCACTCCGCCCCTGGCCATTCACGGCGAGTGGCTGATCGACTGGGCGGGTGGACAACGCTGGCTGTCCAGCGCTGAGTCCGCCGAGACGGTCAGGCGCATTACCGCAAGCGTTGGCGGACACGCCACCCTGTTCAGGAACGGTGACCAGACAACAGACGTCTTTCACCCCCTGCCCGCTCCCTTATTCAGCCTGCACCGACGCTTGAAACAGGCACTCGACCCCAAAGGCATCCTGAATCCAGGCCGCATGTATAAAGGACTTTAGCGGTGCAGACCAGGCTTGCAGAACAGTATAAAAACACACCGCTCGGCAAGGAAGCCGACAAGGTGCTGCGCAGTTGTGTGCATTGTGGATTCTGCAATGCCACCTGTCCCACCTACCAGCTGCTGGGTGACGAACTGGACGGGCCGCGCGGGCGCATTTACCAGATCAAACACCTGCTGGAAGGTGGTGAAGCGAGCCTCAGCGTGCAACGACATCTGGATCGCTGCCTGACCTGCCGCGCCTGTGAGACTACCTGTCCATCCGGTGTCGAATATAACAAACTACTGGACATTGGGCGTGAACTGGTCGAACAGCGGCTGCCGCGCTCTTTCCTGCAACGCCTGTATCGCAAGCTGATAATTTACAGCTTCAGTGAAAGCAGCCGGGTCAGACTGTTGCTGTCCATCGCCCGACTGTTCAGGCCCTTGTTACCCGCGCAAGTTAAAAAACGCATCCCGACAGTCGTCAACACACCGGCTGCGACTCCCCGTCCGCAGGCGCGCAGCATGCTGTTGCTCGACGGCTGTGTACAACCGGCAGCCGCGCCACACATCAACGAGCTCGCCATCCAGGTTTTTGACCGGCTGGGCATACAATTGCGAACAGTCGCCGAATCAGGCTGCTGTGGTGCCCTTCAGCACCACCTTTCTGACAGCGAAGGCGCCAGGCAGAAAGCCAGGACAAATATCGACGCCTGGTGGCCGCTCATCGAACGGGGGGCTGAAGCCATTGTCGTGACAGCCAGCGGCTGTACGCCGATGATCAAAGACTACCAGCACCTGCTGCAGGGCGATGACCAGTACACGGAACGCGCAAAACGCATCAGTGCGATGACACAGGATCTCAGCGAAGTTCTCAGCCGCGAGGACCTGTCAACACTCAGACCGCAAAAGTTAAAACGCATCGCATTTCATTCCCCCTGCTCTCTCCAGCATGCCCAGAAACTGGATGGTGTGGTTGAAACCCTGCTGAAACAAACGGGTTTTACACTGGTGCCGGTACGCGACGCACACCTGTGCTGTGGTTCCGCCGGTACCTACTCGATTCTGCAACCAGGTCTTTCCGCTCGATTACGCAGCAACAAGCTTGATTGCCTGCAGGAAAAACACCCCGAACTGATTGCAACAGCAAACATCGGTTGCCTTCTGCACCTGCAAGCGAAAGCAGACCTGCCGGTGATACACTGGATCGAGCTGCTCGCCGGCTACTGAGGTAAGGGCTAAACCATTACAGAGATGAATGGCACTAAGTTAAGG
>JAUXDG010000109.1 GCA_030618475.1 Gammaproteobacteria bacterium
GCGAGCAGGTAATCAAGCATGCTGCCCACCCAGTCCGGCGAATCCCATGAATGCCAGTGATAACAGCCCCGCCAGCATGAGCGTCAGGGCAGCGCCCTGGCTGACATTGGGCACATTGGCCAGTTCCAGCCGCTCGCGCAGGCCGGCCATCAGGGTCAGTGCCAGGGTGAAGCCAACGCCTGCACCGAGGCTGAAGGCCAGGCACTGCAGAAAGTCGTATTCACGGAAGGTCTGGAACAGTGCCACACCGAGGATGGCACAGTTGGTGGTGATCAGGGGCAGAAAGATGCCCAGCGCGCGGAACAGTGCCGGACTGAATTTCTTCATTGCCATTTCCACCAATTGCACGGCGGAAGCGATGACCGCGATATAGCAGATCAGGCGCAGGAACTGGATGTCGAAGCGTACCAGCAGCCAGTTGATGCCGTAGGCACTGACCGAGCTCACCAGCATCACGAAAATGACGGCAAGGCCCATGTGCCAGGCGGTATCGCGCTTGGCCGAGACACCCAGAAAAGGGCAGATGCCCAGAAACAGGGCCAGCACAAAATTGTTGATGATCGCCGCGTTCAGAAAAATAAAAATCAGGGAATCAGCTGCCACGGGCGCTTGCTCCTTGTTGTTCCATCAGCTTGCGTTCACGGTATTGCCGGTACCCGTTGAACAGCAGTAACCAGCCACCCAGTACGAAGAAGCCACCCGGCGGCAGGATCATCACCACCCAGGGCTGGAAGTTCTCCGCGAACAGGGGGAATCCAAACAGACTGCCGGCGCCGAGGATTTCCCGCACGCTGCCCAGGCACAGCAAGGCGATGGTGAAGCCGACGCCCATACCCAGGCCGTTGACAATAGTGGCGCCGAGGCGCTGTTTTGAAGCATAGGCTTCCGCCCGTCCCAGGATCATGCAGTTGACCACGATAAGCTGGATGAAAGCGCCCAGGGCATTGTAGAGGTCCAGGCTGATGGCCTGGATACTGTAGTCCACAATGGTGACAAAGGTGGCGATAATGACGATGTAGGTGGCGATACGCACCTGCTTGGGAATCAGCTTGCGGAACAGCGAGACCAGGCTGCTCGAACAGAGCAGGACGAAGGTCGTCGCCAGCCCCATGGCCAGCGCGTTGATGGCGGAGTTGGTGACAGCCAGCACCGGACACATGCCCAGCAGCATCACGAATACCGGGTTCTCTTCCCACAGTCCGCGCAGGAAGGTGTCCGGTGTAATTTTCTCTTCCTGATCAGGCAGTTTCATTCTGCCCCCCGGCCGGCATCCTGCAGTCGATCCAGATCAGCCATGATTTTCGGGACTATCTGCTGTGCGCTGTCGTTGAGCATACGCGCTACCGCCCGCGAGGAAATTGTCGCTCCGGAGATGGCGTCGATCTGCCAGGGCTCGCTCCTGGTGCCGTGTTTGACCATGAGGATGTCATTGGCCAGACCGCTGGCGTCGGTATTGAGCCGGGCGTCGAGTTCGACAAAATTTTCCTGGAACTGGGGGTCCTTTGCAATCTTATCACCGATCCCCGGGGTCTCTGCCATCTTCAATACCTGGATACCGCGTATGCACTGGCAGGCGGGATCGAAACTGTAGAGGAGGCGGATGACATCCTGGTAACCCTGGGCAGCGGCTTCCAGTGCGACACCACTCAGCCGACCCTGCTCATCATAGCCGGCGTAGATGAGCTTGCCGTCGCCGCTGCTGTCGTCTGCCGGAACTATGCCCTGGGCGGTGACTATAAAGTCACGGCGCGAGACCGCCCCCGGTATCACCTTGAACAGCGCCCGTTCGATGGCGATGCGTTTGTTCTCCTCGATCAGCGGAAGCGTGATCTGATAGGCCAGCACCACCAGCAAGCCGGATAAGCCGGCTACCAGGCTCAAGGTGCGCAGCATGGCAAAACTGGAGGTTGCCGCAACCAGTGCTTGTGTCTGTGAGGCGCTCGTCTGGTTCATGTCCGGGGTCCCTTACCGGCTGCGCCGAATACGCGCGGCTGGGTGACCGTGGCAATCAGCGGCGAGATCGCGTTACCGAGCAGGATGGCATACATCACGCCCTCGGTAAGCCCGCCGAACAGGCGGATGATCACGGTCAGCACGCCGATGAACAGACTGTAGATCCACACCCCGCGCGGCGTGACCGGCGAGGCGACCATGTCGCTGGCCATGAACACCGCGCCCAGCATGAGCCCGCCGGAGAAAAGCACGAACAGCGGATCCGGGTATTGCACCGAATCCATGAGCCAGAAGGGCAGGCTGGTCAGGGCCGCTCCCAGCAGCACGCCCACCGGGATGCGCCAGTCCATCATGCGGCGGGCGGCAAGATACAATCCGCCGGCGATGATGATCAGGGCGGAGGTTTCGCCTGCAGAGCCGGCGGTCATGCCGGTGAATAGATCGCTGGCCGGGGTGATGATCTGCTCGAATTTCTGTAACGCCAGCGGCGTGGCGCCGCTGAAAGCATCCACCCGCGCCTGCTCGATCCAGTCGCCGAGTGCCGGCGGCTGCATGAAGGGTGCCGTCAGGGTGGAAGGAATGAACTCGGTGAAGCGCTTGTCAAGAAACGCCGGTGTCCAGGTGGTGATGGCAACCGGGAAGGCGGCCTGCACAAAGGCGCGGCCGACCAGTGCCGGGTTCATGACGTTATAACCCAGCCCCCCGAACAGGGCTTTGCCCAGGCCCACCGCCACAACAGCGGCGACGGCCGCCATCCACAGCGGGAAACCGGGTGGCAGTGTCAGGCCCAGCAGGAGTCCGGTAATGACGATACTCCAGTCGTTCGTCGTGTTGGGTTTGCCGGACAGCCGGCAGAACAGGGATTCGCCCAGTGCGCAGGTCAGCGTCGTTACCGTCAGCAGCGCCAGCACACTGATGCCGAAGGCATACACCGCGAAGGCGCACACCGGCAGCAGCGCATAGACCACATTGCGCATGATCTGTTCGACCGTCATCGTCTGTTTCAGGTGTGGCGAGGTGCGCAGTTCAATCTTAAGTTTTGTCTCCATCAGGCGGCTTTTTCCCGGTTGATGGCCTTGGCGATACGGAAGTACTGCACCAGTGGGATGCTGGACGGGCAGACATAGCTGCAGCAGCCGCATTCAAAACAGTCGTTGAGATGGAACTGGTCTGCCATCGTTTCATAGTCACCCTTGGCCGCCAACAGCCCCAAGGTGGACGGGTTGAGGTGCATGGGACAGGCTTCGAGACAATAGGCGCAGCGGATGCAGGGCTGGACCTTGCGTTCACGGAGGTCCGCATCGGACGCTTCCAGCAGCACCATCCCCGAGACTGCTTTGGTCACCGGTACGTCCAGAGACGCCACCGACATGCCCATCATCGGACCACCGAGGATGAGTTCGTGTGCCTGCGGTGTCGAGCCGGCAAACTCCAGCAGAAAGCGCACCGGGGTGCCGACCGGTACCAGGTAGTTGCCGGGATGCCGGATACCGGGTCCGGTCACTGTGACCACCCGTTCGATGACGCCCTGACCCATGGGCAACAGGGCACCGATCTGCGCCAGGGTGCTGACGTTGAATACACTGACGCCCACCGCCGAGGGAAACGAACCGCTGGGAACACGTCGTCCGAGCAGACTCTCGATGAGCATTTTCTCGGCGCCCTGCGGGTATTTGGTCTGCACGGCGTGGACGCTGATCGGACTGTTGGCGGGAAGCCGCCTGGCGATGACCTCTACGGCATCCAGCTTGTTGTCTTCGATACCGATCATGGCGCGCTCGACACCGAGGGCGCGCATGACGATGTGAATACCGGCCAGCAAATCATCGGTTTGTTCGAGCATCAGTCGGTGATCGCAGGTCAGATACGGCTCGCACTCGCACCCGTTGACCACCAGGGTGTCAACCTTGTGTTCCGGCGGTGGCTTCATTTTCACGTGTGTCGGGAACGCGGCGCCACCCAGTCCCACCATGCCGGCGTCCTGCACTGCCTGAATGATGTCCTCTGCTGTCATGCTGCCGACGTCGCGCGGCGCGCTGTACAACACCTCCTGGCTGGAGCCCTCGTAGACGTGAATGATGATGGACTCTGTTTTAGGGCCACGCGCGCTCGGCATGAGCTGAATGCTCTCCACCACGCCGGTAGCCGGGGCGTGCATGGGGACCGAGACAAAGCCGTTGGCGCTGGCGACAGGCTCGCCCCTGACCACTTCCTGACCGGGCCTGACCAAGGGGACGGCCGGCGCGCCGGCATGCTGGGACAGAGGTACGATCAGCACCGGTGCAAACGGCAAGCGCCGGATCGAAAGCCTGCAGGTCAGCTCCTTGTGCTGCTGCGGATGGATGCCGTGTTCGAAGCTATTGCGTCGCAACAGATTCAGGATGCCCATGATTCGCACCTGCCCTGTACAGCGTCAGTCAGGCCAGGCAAGCGGCCGCTGTTTCCCCCCACCGCTGTCACTGAAATTTTTCCGCACGCTTGGTCAGCCGTTGCAGATCTTTTTCCTTGGGATTGAACGGTGTGCCGGGGTGGATACACTCAGCGGTGCATTTCTCGGCGGCCCGCACTATGTCCTTGTAGGCACCACCCCGTGGGTTGACAACGATGGCTTTTTTCTCATCGTTGTAGGCGAAGATTTTCGGGTTTATCTGGGTGCATTCATCACAAGTCTGGCACTCCGGGGTGTCGATCCAAACCGGTTCATAATCTGCCGCGGCGACTGCGGGTGCGCCACTGGCCGGTATCCCGCCGGCGTCGAGCAGACTGGCGGTATCGCCGGACGAAACCAGTGCCAGCAGGCTGGCGCTGAGTTTCTGCGCCATCTCGGCGCGTGTCTGCTTGATGATGGCGTCCTCGTCGACGATCCTGTCGATACCGGCCAGCGATTTGAGTAGTCGCCAGTAGTGCAGCCGGTCTTCACTGGCGCGCACCAGTTGCTCGGAGACCATGACGCGCATCAGCCGTTTCTTGCTGTCCATGCCCCAGATATAGGGATACAGGCCCTCGCGGTCCTCGCTTTCCTGCTCGAGGAATTCGTGCAGGGGCATCATATTCTCATTCCAGGTCTCGGGCGGCGCTTTGCGGAAGTGTTTGCGGAAGCGGCCCTCGGTGACCGCGAAGTCGGCGAAGGTCATGGGCAGATCCATGGCCTGCGCGTTACCCTGCTCGTCCTGATAGGTCAGCTGGTAGCTGGGCCAGTCGTCGTCAATGGCGGGGTTGCCATCGAGGCTGCAGCATTCCTCGAAGGTGGTGCCTGCGTCCGGGTCGAAACGGAATAACGGATAGGCGCGCGACTCTACGGCCAGCTTGTTCTGGGTCTCCGAGGCATCATCGCCGATGCCGTGCTCCGGCTGGCAGGCCGCGTAAATGTTGAACAGGGTGGGGCGGCGGCTGTTCAGGCCCTCGATGTAGCCTTCCAGCAAGTGGGTGATATTGGCGATCGAACCCTGCATGACGTAGGCATTGCGGTGCGCCATGCCGATCAGGCCCATTTCCTTGCGGATTTCCGCTTTGCCCTTCCCGACCTTGCCGTAGGCCGCCATATCCGAGACCTGGCTGGTGAATCCCGAGGTACACGCCTGGCCACCGGTGTTGGAGTACACCTGTGTATCCAGCACCAGAATTTTGATCGGCATTTCGGTCATCAGTACGCGAGACAGGTTCTGGAAGCCGATGTCATACATGGCGCCGTCGCCGCCAATCGATACCACCGGTGGACACAGCAGCCATTCCTCTTCACTGAATTTCTGCCAGTTGAAATAGGTGAAGAATTCATCGTGCTCCTGCGCCTTGTATTCACCGGCCAGCTCCAGCTCAGCCTGGCGGATGGCCTTGAAACCGTCCGCCATCTTGCTCATGTGGCCCTGAAACACGCCCAGTGCGATGGAGGGCGAGTCCTGGAACAGGTGGTTTGCCCACGGGAAAGGGTAGGGGTTGTAGGGGTAGGTGGAACCCCACACCGACGTGCAGCCGGTGGCGTTGATAATACCCATGTCGGCCCGCCCCTGTCGGGTCTGTCCTTCGCTATACAGCCATTTGAGATGGCGCAGTTTTTTCAACAGGCCGGTGGTGGTTTTCAACCACTCGGTGTCTACCGGCTGGGCGGCGTGGGCGCTGTCCAGCGCTTCCGACAGTTCCGACAGTGTCAGGTCGCTGTCGTTATGCGATTCCAGTACGGCGGTGATGACGGCGGTATCGGTAAGATCCATGTTTTCCGCGAGTTTCAGGCGAATGTGCCGTTCCAGCCGTTCGCTGAGGTCGTCGATGTTGGCCAGATGCTTCGTCACCCGCGGTTGCATCAAAGCGGTCACCGTCGCGGTGAACAGGTGGATCACGCTCTTTTCACCGCAGCCCAGGCAGGCCCCGTCACCGCACACCAGTGCACCGTAGTTGCGCTTGTCCAGCAGCAGGGTTTCCAGCGCCCCGATACGCTCGTCGAGGTCATCGATGCGAATGAACTCCGGCCGGGTGGTGGGCAGAGTCAGCCAGAAGTCCCATTTCTGACGCAGCTGAGTGATGCTCTCGGGCGTCTGCGCTGTAGCCACCAGGGCGTCGTCGTTGCACGCCTCGATACATCCCATACAACCTTTGCAGGTGTAGGGGTTGATGGTGATGGAAAACAGGCCACCGCTGTTTTTCGCCTTTTTCTCGCGATTGAGGTAGTAGGGCTTGGTGATCGAGAACTGGAAGTCACCAATGGTTTCCCTGAACCAGCCCAGCTCCTGTTCCAGGCGTTCTTTTTTTTCATCTTCCAGCTCGGAATCGGACACGGTTGCCAGCAGCGACTGTTCCAGCAGTTTGCCGATTTCGGCGCTTTCACCCACCGGCTCAATCAGGGCGCGCAGACGCTTTTCCACATCGCGTGCGGCGCGGCGCAGATACACTGTCGGTTGTCCGCGGGTCTCGATGTGTGAAATCGCGCTTTCGAACACGTCGCCGACACTGTTGACCAGGCCGGGGATGGCGCTGTCCGGACAGACCGTGAAGCAATTGCCGCAGGCGGTGCAGTTCTCTGCGATATATTGCGGATATTCGAAGCGGATCTGGGTCAGGTCGCGGAAAACACCCGTAGAGGCTGGAATAATGCCCAGTCCGATGTAAGGGTCCGCCAGGTTCTCTTCACCCTGACCGTTGATGTAGAAGCTGCCGGTCTGTTCCCAGAACCGGTGCAGGTCGGAGATGCCGCCGTCCGCCTCCGGTAACTGCTTGAGCATGACCGGCAGCCCGGCCGCTTTGCGCTGCGGCTCGCGGCTCGCGGCGTCCAGCTTTTTGTCAATGATTTCATGAATTTCATCGAAGCCGCGTCGCACCACGCGCAGGTTGTCCTGGACGATGCGTTCCCCCTTGCTGCCGAACTTGTGGCGCAACTGTTTATCGATGGCTTCGAACAGGCCGGTTTCGTCCAGACTGGCTTTCTCCATCAACGGCGAGGCGGCAAAGAACGCACCCTGGAAAGCGTTGCCCTGCATGCGGTATTGCAGGTCGGGATTGGAGGCTTCTTCTCGGGCGATTTTGAAGCCGTCGAGGAAAAACACCCTGATTTCATTGTCGATAATGGTCTGGCGCGCGTGACGCGGAAAGCTCGCCCACAGCTCATCCACCTGTTCGAGACTGCTCTGGATGATGAAAACACCGCCTTTCTTCAGTCCGTACAGGGGGTTGGAGTGGCTGAACACATTGGGATCCGGCGACATCGCCACGTCTACGAAGTGGTATTCGCAGTTCAGGCGGATCGGTTCCGGCGCTGCCGACAGGTAATAGGTGGTCGGCTGGCCTTTCTTTTCCGAGCCGTATTTGGGGTTGGCCCTGATATCGAAACCCAGCAGGTCGAACAGAGTCATGGCCAGGTTCTTGCCGGTGGTAATGGCACCCCAGCCGCCTACCGAGTGCATGCGTACGGTGATGGAACCTTCCGGCATCAGGTTGGGGTTTTCGCTGCCGCGGATGGCCAGGTTTCTGATCTGCGGGTAGGCATCGATCAGCTTCTGCTGGTAGATCTCCTGCTTGGGCGTGCCGGCCTGATCGTGAATGAAATCGACGGACAGATAGAAAAACGCTTTCTGTTTGCCGTCGGGCAGCATGTTTTCGATGGCGGCAAGCAGTGCCTCGGGTTGCAGATCACGGCTGCCGAGGCCGTAACAGCCCGAGTACAGCCGCGGCATGTCTTCCAGGCGGTAACTCGCGTAGTCCGGATAGGGCTTGTGCGCCTGGCCCGCTATCTGGTTTTCAAGGCACTTTGACAGGCTGGCGCGCACTTCGCGCATCAGCGGCAGGTCTTCGGCGAGCGGCTGGTCGACACGTTCCAGCACCGCCACGCCCTTCCTGTTTTTCAGCATAGTGCCGAGCAGGTCGCCGGGAAACGGCCGGTAGAAGGTGATATTGACGACCCCCACCTTGATGCC
>JAUXDG010000064.1 GCA_030618475.1 Gammaproteobacteria bacterium
CTTTTGCCAGGGCGCGTTCATGACGTTTGCGCGCGTAACGGTCCTGCTCACTGAGATCCATGGAATTGAAATCATGGCAATTCCTGCATTCCCGTGAATCGGTCGCGCGCATGGATTTCCATACCCGCTCCGCCAGGTGCAATCGGCGTGCTTCGAACTTCTCAGGCGTGTCAATTGTCCCCAGCGCCTTGTGATACAGCTCATTGGTCGCCTTTATTTTGCGTACAATCTTGTAGATCCATGGCCTTGGCACATGGCAGTCCGAGCAGGTCGCCTGAACACCCGAAGGGTTCTTGTAATGGACCGTCTCCTTGTACTCCTGATAGACGTTGTCACGCATTTCATGGCAGGAGATACAAAAAGTCATGGTATTGGTGGCCTCCAGGGCCGTATTGAATCCGCCCCAGAATATAATCCCCACCACGACGCCCACAACCAGTATCGACCAATACGTCCGATTGCGTATCGCGGACCAAAACGAACCGCTCTTGTCATCACCCATAAGCGTATTGCTCCCTTTCGGTTACCACCGTCCCTGGAAGTATGACTTATTCACCCTTAGAAGTGTGGGATTGTAACTTCCCGCTTTATGGATGCAATTGATGGAGGTCACTTAATCGCGAAAATAATTGGAATCGAATCGACCCGTTCCCGTCATTCTGGCAGGATGCTGGCCCGGGAAGGGCGGCAGGGATGGCCATGGTGTGAGGGCAGGTGAACAGGGGGGAACGGGTAAAAAGCAGCGCTAATCCGACTTAGGGCTCGCGTAGAAATTAATTTACATTTTGGACCGCCGATCTATCCCCCAGGGGACCCTCTCTTGCTGTGAGCAATTCACCTTGTCTCGCCTGACGGCGATTCACCTTGTCCCGCCCAACTGCGTTGTTCGTCGCTTAAATAGGCTGGCTATTCGCACTCCTCTCGCCTTGCTGGACGGGCATCTCGACGCCCCAAAATGTAAATTAATTTCTACGCGAGCCCTAACAGACTTTCACATTCACCAGTTCTTCACCATCAGGGTCGGTCAAATGAACTGCACAGGCGATGCAAGGATCAAAGCTGTGAATGGTGCGCAGAATCTCGATCGGCTGTTCGGGATCATGCAGTTCATGGTTATCCTGCAGTGCCGCTTCATATGGACCGGGTTGGCCTTCGGGATCACGCGGTCCGGCATTCCAGGTGCTCGGCACCACCGCCTGGTAGTTATCGATCTTACCGTTTTTGATGACAATCCAGTGCGCCAGCGCACCCCGTGGGGCTTCCATATAGCCGACGCCCTGTGCTTCGGCGGGCCAGGTCGAAGGATCCCAGTAGGCTTCGTTAAAGGTTTTGGTATCACCCGACTGGATATTAGCGATCAGGTTGTCGTACCAGGTCTGCATAGTGTCGGCGATAAGTTTGGTTTCCAGGGTGCGTGCCGCGGTTCTTCCCAGTGTCGAGAACAGGGCACGGACCGGGACATCCAGCTGCTTCAGCGTCATGTCGACCAGCTCCCGGGTTTGTTCGTGCCCTTTCGCATACAGCGTCAGCACGCGTGCCAGCGGGCCGACTTCCATGGGCTTGCCTCTCCAGCGGGGTGATTTCATCCAGGAATAGGATTGCTCGACATCGAGGTGTTGGTAGGGCGGGGTCGGCCCGGTGTAATTGAGGCTGGTCTCTCCCTGGTAAGGATGCAGTCCCGCATTCTTGCCGCCACTGTAATCATACCAGGAATGCGCGACATATTCGTTGATCTGGTCCGCGTCGTTCATGTCGACGTCGTGCACAGTACTTAAATCCCTGTCGAGGATAACCCCCGGTGGTATCAGGTAACTGGACGGGTCGTCCATACCTTTTTCCGGAAAATCGCCGTAGGTCAGGAAGTTCCCGACGCCCTCGCCGCGCATGCCCCAGTCTTTGTAGAAGCCCGCGATCGCCAGTGTATCCGGCACATAGACCTGGTCCACAAAGTTGCGCATTTTGGTGATGATGTCCTGTACCTGTGACAGGCGCTTGGTGTTGATTGCCGAATCGGAATTAAGATCGATAGGCGAGGGAACACCGCCGACCACGAAATTCGGGTGAGGATTTTTGCCGCCGAATATAGTGTGCAGGCGGGCGACATCGCGTTGCCACGACAGGGCTTCCAGATAATGGGATACGGCCATCAGGTTGGCTTCAGGCGGCAGCTTGTAGGCCGGGTGGCCCCAGTAAGCTTTGGGAAAAATACACAGCTGGCCGGCTTCGACGAATTTCTGCAGCTTCTTTTTATTGTCGGCAAAGTAGCCGGGCGAGGATTTCGGGTAGTTGCTGAGGCTTTGCGCCAGTTCCGATGTCGCCTTGGGATCGGCGTTCAGTGCGGATAGCACATCAACCCAGTCCAGTGCGTGCAGATGATAGAAATGCATGACGTGATCGTGTACGTACTGCGCGGCGATCATCAGGTTGCGGATCAGTTGGGCATTGGGTGGTATTGGGTAATTCAGGGCATTTTCCACGCACCGTACCGACGCGATGCCGTGTACCAGCGTACAAACACCGCAGATGCGCTGTGCAAAGGCCCAGGCATCCCGCGGATCCCGTCCTCTGAGGATAATCTCGATACCCCGTACCATGGTACCGGCGGAGTAGGCTTGTGCAATGCGGTTTCCATCCATCTGGGCTTCAATGCGCAGGTGGCCTTCGATGCGTGTAATGGGGTCAACGACAACTCGTTCGCTCATTTTTTATTCCTCTGCCAGATGTTCGGCAATGGTTTCCGTCAGGCTGAGTAGCGGCAGTTCCATGTGGTATTCCTCCAGCCCTTCCTCCAGATGGATGCGGCAATTGGAGCAGGCGGAGACTATGGCATCGACATTGATGGTATCGAGCTGCGCCTTCTTGCGGGCGAATGTCTTCAGGCGCAGATCGTCGGCACGCTCGTTACTGCTGACGCCGCCACCGGCGCCACAGCACCAGTTCATTTTTCCCGTTTCGGGCATCTCGACGAAGTTGTCAGCCAGCATGTTGAGCAGGTTGCGAGGCTGATCGATAACACCACCTCGCCGGGCTATCTGGCAGGGGTCGTGGTAGGTCAGTTTCCGGGCTTCCTTGTCTTTCATTTTAAGTCGTCCCTGGGTACGCAGCTCATCAAGCAATTCAAGTATGTGCACTACTTTGAAGTTGAACCGTTTGCCGACCAGATTCGGGCCGTCCCAACGGATGGCCATGTAGGCGTGTCCACACTCAGGACTGATGACCGCCTTGACCTTCAGTTCCTCCGCGACATCGACAATGCGCTGTACCAGTTCAGCGGCAATATCGGAAACACCGATCTGTATCCCGCTGTTGGTGGCTTCGAAGGCTTGGGAAGAGAGTGTCCAGGAAACCTTCGCCTTTTTGAAAATTCGGGCGATTGAGCCGATGTACTCAGGAAAGTTCATGATTTCCATGGAGGACAGCAGGCAGAGATACTCTGCGCCCTCAACATCCATCGGCACTTTTACATCGTACTCTTTTTCCGTGTGGCGAATCTGCGCCTGCAAGGCGGGTAGTTTGACGCCCATGGGGCTGCCGATGGTCACGGCACGCTTGGTGGCATCGATCAGGCCTTTCGGTGCGTGACCGGCAGCCGCCATGCCCTCACGCAGTTTACGGATCATATAGGTGATATCGTTTCCGACCGGGCAGACCATGGAACAGCGTCCGCACAGCGTACAGCTGTCATAGACCAGCGATTCCCAATCGGCGAGATCCTGGTCCGTGAGGGGCCTGGAAAGACCCAGTGCCTTGCCGAGTTTACCCCAGAAGGTGTATTCCTGTTTCCAGACCTTGCGCAAAGGCTCGAGTTTGTGGATGGGGGTGTACTTCGGATCTCGCGTTTCGGTAAAAAACAGGCAGGCTTCCGCACACATGCCGCAATGTACGCAACTGCTGAAAAAAGCCGCGGTGGGGGCATCGATCTCTTCCTTGAGTGCGTTATAACCGCGCTCAAAAGATGGGCCGCTCATGATTGCACCCCTTTATAGCCGGCGATGGCACCGTTGTACCAGCGCGCCATCCACAGGGTAAATGCGTGTGACAGTTTGGTGAACGGGAACAGCACCATGAGTAATTCGACGCTGAGAATGTGCAGGCCGATCAGCATGGGCGCCGACAAACCAACGCGGTGAAATGCCAGATAGCCGGTGAGCAAGGGCAGGAAGGTCACAAACCAAACCAGGTAATCGTTGAATTCCGACAGCATCCGCATTACCGGATCCTTGATGCGGTGGATCAGGACTGCCAGCAGGGCAATCATGGTTACCACGTTGGTGGCATCGATTATGTTTGAGGGCAGGCCGGGCCAGCTCAGCCCCGTGGCTGCTTCAAACACCAGAATGTGGGGCACGAAGAGAAAAATGACGATGAACAGTCCGATGTGGAAAATGTAGCCTGAAACCAGAGTGAATCCGGAGCGCTCAAAGCTTCCCGCATCGGGGATAGATCGCTTGAACATGGTGCGGAAACCGCCCGCAAAAGCGGAGCCCCGCGCTTCAGCCAGGTCGGCCTTTCGTCCCAACAGGAAGATTTCCAGGAAGCGGATCACCAGACCCGCACACATGATGAAAGTGGCAGTGGTAAAGGCGGGACCACGCACCCACAGTAAAAATTCAGCATCCGTCATGTTCAGGACTCCTGATCGAGATCATCGATGGTGACACGCTCGTGATTTTTCACCGCGGATTGTTTGCGTGCACGTAATGAGGCGCCTAAGGCTGCACCGGCAATCAGGCCGGCAGCCCCTGCATAGACCGCCGTTTTGCCGATGTCTTCGGTCGGTGTAGAGAGGGCTTTGTAGAAACTGCCCGCATCCCAGAAATCGGGTTCCGAACATCCCAGGCAGGGATGACCGGCTTCAATCGGGAAACTTGTTCCGTCATTCCACTTGGTCGTCGCACAGGCGTTGTAGGTGGTGGGACCTTTGCAACCCAGTTTGAACAGGCACCAGCCCTTTTTGGCACCTTCATCGTCGAAGCTGTCGGCGAACAGGCCCTTGTCATAGAACGGGCGCCGGTAGCAGCGATCGTGAATACTGTTGCCGTAGAATGCCGCGGGTCGTCCCAGCTGATCCAGTTCCGGCAGGCCAAAGGTCAGGAACTGTACCAGCACGCCGGTGATGACAGCGGGGATCGGCGGGCAGCCCGGGATATTGACAATGGGTTTGTCCTTGATTAAGTCGGATACGGAAACAGCTCCGGTGGGGTTGGGATCGGCCTTGGGAATGCCGCCGAATGCTGCGCAACTGCCGACCGCAACAATAGCTGCGGCACCGGCTGCCACCTCCAGCAACATAGCCTTGTTACTGATACCGGCAATGGTGGAATAACCGTTATTTTCGCCGGGTATCGAACCATCAACGACAAGTATGTAATTACCGTAGTTTTCCTGCATGGCCTCTTCGCGGGCGTGCTCCGCGGCTGAACCCGACGCCGCCTGCAGGGTATGGTGATAATCCAGCGAAATGGTGTCGAATATCAGGTCTTCGATGGTTGCCGAATGACTGCGGGTGAGCGATTCCGTGCAGCCGGTGCATTCCTGGAAAGACAGCCAGATCACAGAAGGCCGTCGCAGCTTCTCCAGCGTCGCCGCAATGACGGGGATCATGGCGGGCGGTAACGCCATCATGGACGCAGTCGTGGCACAGAATTTAAGGAAACTGCGCCGGGAGACGCCACGTTCCTGGAGTGTCTCGCCCAGGGTTTTGTCTTTGCTCATGCCCTTGTCTCCGCGTTCGAGAGCTGATCCTCGAGGCGCTCCAGTCCCGCCCGGATATCATCAGCCTGTGATTTCAGGATGCCGGGGACTTCGCAGATCTCGATGAACCTGCCTATGATGCTCTCGTTTTCGTTGTAGTGGGTGATCAGCCAGACAGCGGGATAGCGGGTTTCGATGATGTCACTCGGCCCCGTAATCGAGAGTCGGGCGTTTACCTCGCCTTCACCGAGTTGTTCCAGCAGGCTGTCTTCTTCACCCGGTGCGAGCGGGATGCTGCGTAAATCAATGACGTGTTCTTCCCCCTGCTCCAGCCAGCGCGTCAGGGCATGGCGGATCTCGTGCAGCAGCGGCACAAGGTTGCCGGTTGGGGGCGCGCAGGGAGCAGAAGACGCAATGGTGGACGCCGGCATCCCGTTAGCAGTCATTATTCGCTCACCTCGCCACAGTGCGCCGCAGCCCACACCATCAGCGGGCAGTTCGCGTGACGGATGACATCCGCGGTAACCGATTCTTCAAGCGCATGCCGCAGTTCGGGCTTGGTATGCGTTGCCATCACCACCAGGTCGATATCCAGATGATCGATTTTATCGAGAATCTCCCGTATCGAATGGCGATAGGAGGTCGAGTCGACTCTGACTTTCAGGCCCGCATTGGCCAGCTTCACACTCTGCTCTTCCATCATGGTGCGGATGCGGGTAAGTTCTGCGCCCCGCTCGTCATCCGTTGTTTCGGTGCCTTCCGGTGAATCGTGGAATAACACCACTTCAGCGTCGTGCGCCTTGGCGAATGTCTGTACACAGGGCAGGATTGCTGCAGACTCTTCGCTTCCATCCAGTGGGACCAGCAGTCGTTGAAAAAGATTTTCTGAGCGATTGCCCAGTGGCCCACGCCGCAGACTGTGCAGCACAAACACCGGGCAGAGGGAATCACGCAAGACACCCTCGGTAACACTGCCTTCGCGAATTCTTTCCAGACCGGAACGGCCGTGGGTTGACATCACAATCAACGATGCCGGAATCTCTTTAGCCGTTGTTGCGATTACTTTGACGGGATTGCCATGCTGCACCATGCTGTCGACATGCCAGCCTTTAGCGGTCAACAGATCCGAAAGTGGTTTCAGGCACGGGTGCATCTCTGCCTCTTGGGAAGCGACATCGGCGTCCTCCGGCAGCACGTGAAGCAGCGTTACACTGGCTTGTGGCCGGGACGAGGCGATGCTGTGCGTGTAGTACAACACTTCCTGGGTTGATTCGGAGCCGTCGAGCGGGATCAGTATGTTTGTCGACATGCGGTGCTCCTCCGTCGTGCTATGTCTGTACTGGTGCGAAATCCATGGCGCATGTCACTGGCCATCTTTGCGCGGCCACTTCATGGCAGGGTGTAATCCATAGGGGCAGGGTTAATACATCACCCGCCAGCGGGTGCAGATTCTGAAACTCGATCGAAATGGCTTCGACCTTGTGCATGTTGCTCTCCGTCGACAGTTATTGGTTCTGATGTTGGAGTCGAAAGAACATTTGCTTAGGGAGCCTATGATTAATTTGCGACATCATGGCATCCGGGTATTCCACTGCCTGCAGGGTGCGCCGTGCGCACCCTGACAAGGGTTCATTGAATACAATAGAGCTTTCATACTTGAGTATCGTCCAATGATTGCCACTTGTAAAGCAGGTCCAGGACCTGGCTGGCCGCGGCAGGAATGACCCGGGTTACAACATTGCTGGGTGTTTCACCCCAGCCGAATTCAGCCGGCTGAATACCCAGCAACGCACGATTCCGGGGTAAACGGTCCTGCAGTCGTGCGATAGTCATTAAATCGACCAGCCCAACCTCATGTACACTGCGTTTTCCATGACCCACAAAATGATCCATTTCAGCGCCGACGAGCAATTTTACCGTTCCTGGCGCTTCATTAAGTTGAGCTGCGTCAAGCACAATCAGGTTTTCACAATCTTCAATGTCCGGCGCCAGCGTAAAGCTCAAGGTGCCGCCGTCAAGGTAGGCGACACCCGGCTGGTCAGCGTGGTGCTCACGCAGATAGTTCAGTAAATGGATCCCCAGACCTTCGTCTGTGAGTAAAGTATTACCAATACCTAGTACAAGGGTTTGTTGCATAAGCCTGTGACTGTACGGTTTGCGATGAAAAGCGTAAGCTGGTTGCCTGGATACTAACAGTTTGCAACAGGTCCCGGGAGAGAAAACATGTGTCTTGGCATTCCGATGCAAATTCAGGAAATTAATGGCTATATGGCCCGCTGTGAAGCGAAAGGTGTGGAGCGCGATGTCAGTCTGTTCATGCTCCAGGATGAAATGCTGGAAGCCGGTGATCATGTCGTCGTTCATGTCGGATATGCCATTCAGAAAGTCACGCCCCAGGAAGCACGAACAGCGTGGGAGCTTTACGATCAGATGCTGACCGGGAGTGAGTAATTGATATGCACGAATTATCGATCTGCCAGGCATTGATCGATCAGGTGGAGGTGCTGGCGCGCGAGCAGCGGGCGAGACGCGTCCTTTCACTGGTGGTCGGTGTTGGCCCGCTATCGGGCGTGGAAGGCCGCTTGCTCAAACAGGCCTATCCTGTCGCTGCGGCGGGCACCCTTGCAGAAGGTTCCGAGCTGGATATCGAAGATCGCCCGATACGTGTACATTGCAAGTCTTGTGGTGAGGATTCTGATGCCACTGCCAATCGCCTGGTCTGTGCGTTTTGTGGAGACTGGCGAACCGATTTAATCAGCGGTGACGAACTGGTTCTCACCCGGGTCGAATTTGTAAGGGAGCAAACGTATGTGTGATACCTGTGGCTGCAATATAACACGCGGCAATCAACACCTGATTGCACCAGGTGGCAAGCTGCACAAAACAGAGCAGGGGAACGAAGCGCTTAGCGTGCTGAAAAATCTGCTGTCCGAAAATGACCATATGGCAGCACACAACCGTGAGCATTTTGACCGGCACGGTGTATTCGCCGTCAATCTGATGTCGTCACCCGGTGCCGGCAAGACATCACTGCTCGAAGCCAGTGTGGATGCCCTGAGTGACCGCTACAGAATAGCGGTTATCGAGGGTGACCTGGAGACCGAAAACGATGCCCAGCGCATCCGCTCACGGGGAGTGGAAGCCGTGCAGATCACCACCGGCAGCGCCTGCCACCTGGATGCACACATGGTGCACGACGCCTTGCATCAACTGAAACTGGAAGATGTCGATATTCTTTTTATCGAAAATGTCGGCAACCTGGTATGCCCGGCCAGCTTTGATCTCGGCCAGCATCGCAATGTGACACTGTTGTCTGTGCCGGAGGGCGACGACAAACCTTCCAAGTATCCGGTTATATTCCGCGCTGCCGATCTGGTGGCGCTGACCAAGGTGGATTTGTTGCCGGTGCTCGATGATTTCAGCACGCAGCGTGCCTGTGACAATGTGCGCGCCCTGGCTAATACCTCGCCAGTCCTCGAACTCAGTGTCAAACAAAGCGACACTATGGAGGCGTGGCTGGAGTGGCTGGATCAGGAAGTGGAATACCATCGACAACGTTGCCAGCGGGGCGAGACATTACAGCCGAGGATACAGCCGGATGGCGCCCGGCTTCACGCGCTGGCAACCTGAGAGTACCGATATGTCCCGTACTGCCAAACAATGGCTGGCTGAAATTCGCTCATTAGACTTGCCGGATCGGGTCAAGATTATGAATGTGTGTGGTGGGCATGAGCGTTCCATCACCATGGCAGGCCTTCGCGGGGCATTACCTTCCTCTATTGAGCTTATTCCGGGCCCCGGTTGCCCGGTGTGTATTTGCCCGGAGGAGGATGTGTATGAAGCGATTCAACTGGCGCTGAACGAAGATATTACGCTGCTGGCGTTTGGTGACATGCTGCGTGTGCCGGTGAATGTAGCGAAAAAAGAAATTCGTTCGCTCGAACAGGCCAGGGCCGCGGGTGCGGATATACGGCCGATCGCTTCACCCATGGAAGCGGTAACTATCGCCCGGGAACAGCCGGATAAAAAAATCGTTTTCTTCGCGGCAGGTTTCGAGACGACGACGGCACCGGTCGCTTCCATGGTCGTTGAAGGTGTAGCAGACAATCTGCTGTTGCTGCTGTCCGGGCGGCTGACCTGGCCGGCGATCGCCATGTTGCTGGATTCCGCCAGACCCGGATTTGATACCCTCATTGCACCCGGTCATGTGGCAACGGTGATGGGCTCGCGGGAATGGCGCTTTGTTGCCGAAAAACATGGGATTCCGTCTGCCATAGCCGGTTTCAGCCCGGAAAGTCTGCTGGCTGCAATCTATTCAACACTGCGGCAGCTGATCGAGGGTCAGGCGTTCCTGGATAACTGCTACCCGGAACTGGTACGGGATGAGGGTAATCCCACAGCCAGGCGACACCTGCAGCAGGCGATGGAGGTCGTGGATGCAAACTGGCGTGGTGTGGGAGTCATACCGGCATCCGGTTTTTCCCTGAGACCCGGGTATCAGGCGCTGGACGCGCGTCGCCAGTTTCCGGCCTATGCCGATGATTCCCGTAAACGGGCCGGCCAGATGCCGCCCGGTTGCGACTGTGCCCGGGTAGTGCTGGGCAGGTGTTATCCTGATGAATGTCGCCTGTACGGTAGTGGCTGTACACCGAGGCATCCGATTGGACCCTGTATGGTTTCCGACGAAGGTGCCTGCCGCATCTGGTGGGCCGGCGGCGTGCGCGAAAACAAACACAATGGACAAACACAGGATCGTGTTGTAACGCATGCATGAATCTATTGGCAGCATCCAGCCAGAGGTCTGACGACAAGCTGACGGCAGATCATCTGCCGGCAATCCGGTGGCTGCTATCAGGTGTCGTACAGGGTGTCGGGTTCCGTCCATTTGTCTACCGTTTAGCGCGGCAGCACCGCCTGAAAGGTTGGGTCAGGAACTGCCTTGGACAGGTTGAGATCGTTGCCACTGGAACAACGGATCAACTGCAGGCCTTTGAACAGGGTCTTGTGCAACGAGCCCCCGCGATAGCGCACCCTGAAATCAGTCACAGTGAGCCAGTGGATGGTGTAACGCTGAAAGACTTCCGGATTCTCGCCAGTGAAACAGCTCAGGCGAGTGATATTCATGTGCCGCCCGACTATTTTGTCTGTGAAGACTGTCTCGCTGAACTCGATGACCCTCACAATCGCCGTTATCGTTATCCCTTCATTAACTGTACCCAGTGCGGGCCGCGCTATACGCTGATCGAGTCTTTACCCTATGACCGGGCGAACACGTCAATGGCACAATTTGATCTGTGCCCGGATTGCCTGAAGGAATATAACGATGTATCGAACCGGCGCTTTCATGCCGAGCCGGTGGCCTGCGGGCAGTGCGGCCCACAGTTGTTTTTCAGACAGGCTGAGCAAGAAATTGCCGACAGCGAAGCCGCGCTGGCGGCCTGTATCAGTGCGTTGCACGAAGGACGGGTTGTCGCAGTGAAGGGGGTGGGCGGATACCACCTGATGTGTAATGCGGCCGACCAGGCAGCAGTACAGCGTTTACGCGATAACAAGTACCGACCGCACAAGCCGCTGGCATTAATGTTACCGGTCAGCGACGGTCTGGCTCAATTAAACCGTGTGGTGACCCTCAGCGCCGAGGAAACGGCGCTGCTTAGCTCGCCGGGGCGACCGATTATTCTGGGCGCACAACAAGCGGGAAACAGTCTGTTACAGGCCATTGCGCCCGGTTTGAGTGAAATCGGCGTAATGTTGCCCTACAGTCCCCTGCATCATTTGCTATTGAATGATTTTGGTGGGCCACTGGTGGCGACCTCGGCGAATATCAGCGGTGAGCCGGTGTTGACTGACAATAGGCTGGTAGAACAGAGATTGGGCGGTGTGGCCGAAGCCTTTCTGCATCACAACCGGCCTATTGTGCGTCCGGCGGACGACTCAGTGTACCGCAGCCTGCTGGGAAAACCGCGGCCGATGCGTTTAGGCCGGGGCCATGCGCCCGCTGAACTCAAGCTGCCGGGTGAGTTGAAGCGACCGGTACTCGCGGTTGGCGGGCATACCAAAAACACCATTTGTCTTGCCTGGGGAGAGCGGGCGGTGCTGTCACCGCATGTCGGTGATATGGGCAGCGCGCGTAGTCTCGAGGTATTCGAGCAGCTGATTGCCGATTTGCAACGCCTGTACAAGGTCCGGGCGGAAGTCATTGTGTGTGATGCTCATCCGGCATACGTGACTTCACGTTGGGCCCGCGGACAGGGGCTGCCGGTGGTCGAGGTGCAACATCATGCCGCACATGCCTCGGCACTGCTTGGCGAACAGGCTGCGGAGGTGCAGGGCAGTCACCTGGTGTTTACCTGGGACGGGGTCGGCTATGGTGACGATCGAACCC
>JAUXDG010000251.1 GCA_030618475.1 Gammaproteobacteria bacterium
GTGCCTTGGGCATAACGTTCAGGCAGTGCATGCAACGCACGCAGTTGTGGTTATCGACCGCCAGGGTGTCGTCATCGTTCAGAGACAGGGCCTGGGTCGGGCAGCGTGTAATGACGTTGTCGATGATGTACTGACGCCCCTTCTTGGCGACGTAAGCCTTGATTTCTTCCTGGTCGACTTTCATGTCGTCGCGCCAGGTACCGATGACGGCAAAGTCAGAACGCTCGATAGAGTTCTGGCAGTCGTTCGGGCAACCGGAAACCTTGAACTTGAACTTGTAAGGCAGCGCCGGGCGGTGCACGTCGTCGGTGAAGTTGTTCACCAGGTAACGGTGGGCGGCGTGTTCGTTGGTGCAGGACATTTCACAACGAGCGGCACCGACGCAGGACATGGCGGTGCGCACGCAAGGACCGGCGCCACCAAGGTCCCAGCCGTACTCATTGATTTCGTCGAAGAAATGCTGGGTGTTTTCAGTGGTGGTACCGATGAACATGATGTTGCCGGTCTGACCGTGGAAGGTCTGCAGGCCGGAACCCCATTTTTCCCAGCTGTCGCCAAGTTTGCGCAGCATGTCGGTGGTGTAGTAGTTGGCCGGAGTAGGCTGAACACGCAAGGTATGGAATTCCCTGGACTCGGGGAAGGCATCGCCGACTTCGGAGAACCGCGGGATGATACCGCCGCCGTAGCCGAACACAGACACGGTGCCGCCTTTCCAGTAACCTTTGCGGGTTTCGTAGGAGTGCTCGAGCTGACCGAGCAGGGAATTGGTCACTTTACGAATACGCTCGTCAGGGTGATCATCACGCAGACGCTTGATGCCGGAAACAAAACTTGGCCAGGGGCCATTTTCCAGTTCGTCCAGCATGGGCGTTGGATGTTGCTTATCAGCCATGGCCTTAACTCCTTCCAGTTGTATGTTGACCGGCGGTTGCTGCGTACGTTCAGCTCCGCCGTGTTGGCAGTATAATTCGCTTTGGTCTTCGATACGGCGATGAGCCGAAGTTCCCGCGCCGGAACCCGCATACCACTATGCGCAAACACCTCATCTGGCAGAGTAGAAGTCTAGGGGCATAGGAGCACTCAGAGAACCCTACCCTTGGGGTGTTCACCGTCAGCAACACTATCCCCAAAGAGATAGTGATCTACGGGACCTTTTACGGTGGCAAATGATACGGCTCCCCGGGTGAAATTGCCAACCAGACGGAATATCGGAATATTATCAGAAGCTTATAGTCTAATCGGGGTATAAAAAGGCACTGCTATAGCGTTGCCTGGGGTATAACCCTATAAAAAACAGAAGTTTTGTCTGATTTCCGGGTGCAGGAATCTGATAAGATGTTTTTTCTCAAGAACGACACGGGTGGTATTCGTGATAAGCTCAATACGCAGGCCGATAACCGGCGGTGCGGAAGGTTCGCCATTCGATCTGGATGACGAACCGGCTTATCGTGCCTGGCGGGAGCGAAAACTGGCCGGTGTTCCTCGATCCATCGAGGAGCTGCGCGTGACTATTCAGGATGGCTGTCAGCTCAGCGGGCAGGAGATGGATGCTGTGCATACGGCGCTGCAACGCGCCAATTTCGCTATCTACGCTTTTAAAGGTAGCGCCGGCGAAGACAAGGTCCTGATTCGGCAGCTGGGGCGCCAGTTAGGTCTCGAGCGGCTGGACGATAACCTGTGTTCCGATGAAGACGGTATCACGTCACTCAAGGTCGTCCAGAAACGCCGTGAAGGCGAGTATATCCCTTACACCAATAAACGTTTGAACTGGCACACTGACGGTTACTACAACAGCCTGGACCGGCAGATTCGTGGCGTTATTCTGCATTGTGTGCAGCCGGCTGCGGCGGGTGGGGAGAGTGCCTTGATGGACCATGAAATCACCTACATACAGCTACGAGACAAAAATCCCGGATACATCCGGGCGCTCATGGCGGCGGATGCCATGACCATACCGCCGAATGTGCAGAACGGCAAACAGATTCGCCCCGAGCAGGGAGGGCCGGTTTTTTCCGTAGCCACCGACGGGCATCTGCATATGCGCTATTCGGCACGGGCCCGCAACATTGTCTGGAAGGACGATTCAAGCACGCAGGCGGCAGTAGAATTTCTGCTGAGCTTGTTTCAGCAGGATTCGCCCTATATATTTCGCCACCGGTTGAAATCCGGTGAGGGCATCCTCACTAATAATGTACTGCACTGCCGCAGTTCATTTGAAGATGACACGGCTAGTGGCCAGACGCGGTTGCTCTATCGGGCCCGTTACTTTGACCGGATCGTCGACCCTGGGAGTCACTGACATGCTGTGCCTGAGTGAAATTCTTCTGCAGCACCATGAGTTACAGTCATTCGATGACCTGGTGCGTGTCGTCGAGGATAAGGCGCGTTCCGGCGAGCTGTTCTTCCAGATGGATGTGCGCCCGCCGTTTCTCGATACCCCGGAAAGCTGGGAAGACAAGCTGGAGGCAGCTTTTGCAGTTGCCAATAAAGGTTAAGTACGGTGGCAGATATCATTAACCACAAAGGCCACGAAGGACACGAAGGACACAAAGGAAAACCTTTTTCATTCCTTTGTGAGATCTTTGGGTGCTTTGTGATCGACGCGTATCGCAGGTGATTGATATGTACTGGGAAGATAACAGAGACGAGAACACGCCGTACGTGGTTTCCGACGATGTGGTTGATCTGGTGTACAGAATCAGTTGTCGTTGCCTGCCGCTCGATCACGCACACAGTTTCTCGATGGCTGTTCGCGAAAACCTGTCCTGGATCGACGAGGAAGAGCAGACGGGTATTCATCTGATTCACGGTGCGGAATCCGGCAACGGCTGGATGCGGCCGAAAGACGCAGGCAACGAATTACTGCACTTGTCACACCGCTCACGCATGACCTTGCGCGTGCCCAAACATCGCATTGATGATGCCCACAAGCTGAGCGGGCAGACGCTGGATATCGATGGTCACCGCCTGGAAGTCGGCCAAGCCAAAGTGAAGCTGTTCAGCACGCTTACCACCCAGTTTGCGCGTTATGTGGTAGTCCCGCAAGGTATCGAACACGATGATGAGGAAGCCTTTATGGCCTACGCTGTGGGGCAGCTGCGGGAGCTCGATATCAAAGTACGTAAATTGCTGTGCGGACGGGCGCACGCTATCCGGCACCCGGACAGTGATCTCAATACCCGCAGCCTGATGCTGGCAGATCTCGAAGTCGAAGAGGCCGTCACGCTGCAGCAGCAGGGGATCGGGCGGCACAAGACCATGGGCTGCGGCTTGTTCATTCCGCATAAAGGGATCAGAGCGGTGCACGAGATGACCGCAGACAAGCAATCCTGAGGTTTTATCGGCCGTCTTAATTATAGAAACAGAATCAGTAACAACCGTTAAACACTTGCAATATATTGGAGAAAATCAATGTCACTTGAAGTCGAAGGAAAAACCGTTGAAACAAGCGAAAACGGCTATCTGGTTAACCTGGAAGATTGGAGCGAGGCTGTTGCCGAGGCTGTCGCAAAATCCGACAGTATTGAAATGACGGAAAAGCATTGGGATATCGTCAATTACCTGCGTGAACAACATTTTGACAACGGTGGTAACGAACCCAACGAACGTACCATTACCAAGGATATGGGT
>JAUXDG010000099.1 GCA_030618475.1 Gammaproteobacteria bacterium
GGCCTCGTCCACCGCAAACAGCGAGATCCGCAGCTGGCGCAGGTTCTCCCGGAAACGCTCGTTGTTGAATCGCTCCGGGGCCACGTAGAGCAGGCGCAGTGCGCCGTTTCTGAGCTGCCCCATCACCTCCCGGTATTCCTCGCTGCTAAGGCTGGAGTCAAGTCGGCGGGCGTTGACGCCCCGTTTGGCAAGGGCGTCGATCTGATCCTTCATCAGGGCGATCAGCGGCGAGACGACCAGTGTCACCCCGGGCAGCAACAGGGCGGGTAGCTGGTAACAGAGAGATTTGCCGCCACCAGTGGGAAAGATGGCAGCTGCAGAATGGCCGTCCAGAAGGTGCTGTATCACCTGCTGCTGGCCGGGGCGCATCTGGGTGAAACCGAAATGTTCCTGCAGGGTTGTCTGAATTCTGTCGATCATGTGGACCTCCTGTCCTGGGTTGGGCGCCAATTCCGTTGGCTGCAACTGTCTCTTCGATGGGATAATAACATCAATAAAAGCATCAAATCCGTACTTTAACCTAGGTTTAATCTGACCTGATCTGGCGTTTTTGCTCAGGCGACAGCATCGTGTGCCGTGCAAAAAGAACTGTGATCGTTTCTGCGGCTGCCCGCAGTCGGGGCATAAGGTTGCATCCTGTGCGTGGCGAATCAGGGTGGGTTGGATGCACCTGCTTTACTGACCGATATCAGTTCGATCTGGTAAATGAGCGGGAGAAAGTCAGGCGTTCGCTGTGTCCCTGCGCCGTGCGCGAGCTGCGGCGGAATGTACAGTTCCCATTGTGCACCTTCCTGCATACGTTGTAAGGCCTCGCGCCAGCCGGCGATGACCTGGTCGACGCGGTACGCGGCCGGTGCCTTTTCTGCGTAAGAGCTATCGAATTCCCGGCCATCGGGCAAACTGCCGCGGTAATGCAGTATGACCATATCCGTTTGCCCGGGTGATTTGCCGTGCCCCGTCCTGAGGACCCTGTATTGCAAGCCGCTCGGCAGGCTGATGACTCCCTCTTTCATGGCGTTTTCCTCGAAAAACACTTTTGCCTCAAACGTCTGCAGTGCTGCCATGGCTTGACCCGGTGTCAGTGGACGTTTCAATGCTGCGCTAGTGTCGCCTTCGGGTGGTCGATCAAGCTTATCGATCTGCCCGGCTTGTTCGTCGCTCAGCGGCTCACTGGCACCCGCTTCAGTGTTGCTGATCAGTGGCTCACCGATAGTCGGTTCAGTATTGTCGATGGGCGCAGTCTTTGTTTCGAAGGCCGCGTTTTCTACGGATTTACCAGTCAGCGATAGCGGTTCTTCCAGCAGGGAGGGATCCTGCTGACTGACCTGGGGCTCCAGCGATGGCCTTGACTCATCAGTCACTGCTGCCTGTTCAGGGACATCTTCCTGAATATCCCGGATTTTCGTAATACCCGTCAGTGCACCCATCAGGAAGGCAATGCCGACAGCTACCGCCGCCCAACGCCGGTTTTTCCGCAATGAGTCAGTCAACCCCGACTGGGTGTTGATTAGACTCTCCTGTTCGATCTGTACCCGGGTCAGCCTTTCCTCGACTGTGTTCAGGTTTGTCTGCTGTCGTTCATGTTCCCCCTCCAGCTTCCCTTCCAGCGCGTTGACTTGCTGTTGTGCATCTCTGTGCCGGGACGCTGCTTCTGTCAGCGAGTTTTCGAGTGCCTGAAGCTGGTCGCGCGTGCTACCACGTTCTGCTTCAATGTCACCAAGCTGCAGCTCCAGATCAGCCAGTTGTCTGCTGTTGCTGTTTTTACTGGTTTCGAATTCATGCTGAATACCCGCTAACTCCACCGCCAGTGCCTGGTTCTGATCCTTGGCGGCGAGGTCATTTCGTTCAGCCTCACTGGTCCGCTGCTGGAGAATTTTAATATCAGGCAGTAGCTCTAAGTGACTGTTTCTGATGCTGTCGAGCTCATTGCGAACTTCATCGAGGTGGTTCGAAAGGGTGTGGCTTTTTTCTGTGACGGCGGTGTAATCCAGCGCAGCAGAGGTTATTCGCTGCTGCAGATTTTTAATGACACCCTGCAGTTCCTCTGTACCGGACTGGTGCGCCTCAACATTTGCCGCCAGTGTCTCGAACTGTCGGTCACGCTCGGCGAATCCCTTGACCAGTTCACGGTGCCCGGCTTGCACCCCCTGTATGTCTGTATTCAGCGATTCAATCCGCTTTTGAAGCTCACCGGCCAGTTGGTCCCGCAACTGGTATGCGGCACCCAGTTCACCGTGGACGCTGTCGATCTGCTGTTTCGCCTTTTCCAGAGTTTTGCGTGCCGTATTACCCTCGCTGGCCAGCGTACTGGCACGCAGGCCCAGTTCCCGGTAGTCGCGACGTACAGCAGACAGCTCGCTTTCCAGTTTCCTGGATCGCGGTGTGGCATACTTTTTCAGCAGGCTGACGACTTTCTGCCAGTGCTGCTTGCCGATTCGCACCTGCTTACCCCTCATTCCAGTCACTGCAACTTGAATTTCCGCGACGCTTGAATGCGCCGTACCTGCTTGCCGGACCCACTTGCCGTTTCTCCATACCTGTCAGAAGCGATTTTCGCGCTGATCCATCGAATAATAGGCTATATTAAGGCTGTGTTAAGGGAAAGAGAACAGCTTAGGGCTCGCGTAGAAATTAATTTACTTTTTGGGGCGTCGAGATGTCCGTCCAGCAAGGCGAGAGGAGTGCGAATAGCCAGTCTATTTAAGCGACGAACAACGCAGCTGGGCGGGACAAGGTGAATTGCGCAGCAAGAGAGGGTCCCCTGGGGGGTAGATCGGCGGTCCAAAATGTGAATTAATTTTGAAGCAAGCCCTTAGACAGCGGCTGAGATAGAATCAACGGGACAGGCTCCTGGAAGCCTCTTCCATTGCGCTGCGAGAAAACAAGGAGTATAGCCATGTTAGAAACGATCTATATACAGCCGGCGATTGCACTGGCGGCGGGAATCTTGATTCTCCTCATGCCCCGTCTGCTCAGCTATATTGTTGCAATCTACCTCATTGCGGTGGGTGTTCTGGGACTTCTTGACAACCTGTAGATCTAGTGCTCTATCCATCTGAACTGAGAGACTGAGATGCTGAAATCCATAAGCAAAACCCTTTTGACGGGCTTTGTCACCATCCTGCCGGTGGTACTCACGCTTTACCTGTTCTACTGGTTGGCGGTATCGGCGGAGTCCGCGCTGGGCAGATTGATCCAGCTGATGTTGCCGGACTATCTGTACTGGCCCGGCATGGGTGTGATTGCCGGTCTGGCGGTGGTATTTGCCGTGGGACTGCTGATGCATGCCTATGTGGTGCAACGGCTGTTTGCCAAGGGTGAGCAGGTCCTCTACCACTTGCCGTTGATCAAAACAATTTATCGATCCATCCGCGACTTCCTGGAATATTTTTCCCCGACCCGGGAAAAAGAATTCGAACAGGTCGTAGCAATAAGCTTTGGCGATAGCGGCATGCAGGTGATCGGCTTCGTCACCCAGGTGCTGCCGGAAAATATGCCGGAAGATTTCCGTGACAAGGACAGCATCCTGGTCTACCTGCCCTTGAGTTACATGATCGGTGGCTATGCGGTACTGGTGCCCCGCAGCGCCGTGCGGCCGCTTGACATGAATATGGAAGAGGCCATGCGGTTCACGCTGACCGCCGGGGTAACCGGTTCAGGAGCGCATTAACGCTCACATTGGTACACGGCAAACGTCTGCGTACCATCGACGACTTCCGTGATCGCTACAACGGTGTCGCCGCCAAGCTGAGCCGCACTGTTTCGCGCCAGCGTTGCCAGTTCCCCGGCAACCTTGGCCTGGTTACGCTCCACCACACCCAGTTTATCCATCACCGAGACATGCGTGGTTCCTGCGTCGACGCAACCGTCAACTTCACCCGCAGTTGCGACTCGCACCCCGGCGCCCGATTCGCTGGACTTCACCCAGCTGCAGCCGCCCGCAACCGTGATGAGGTAAACGACGCCCAAAGTCCGCAATAACATCTTCATCTCCCTGACTCCACTGCCACAGATTCGGCTTTCCGGGTGCGCACACCTGCGTCACCCTATTCAAATACGGCACAATAGCAGCAGCACGGCCATCCAGGAACTGTTAACCGGCTTGGCAAATTGATTTTCTTCATTATTTTCCGAAAGTGCCGATAACAAGCCGGAACTTGACGAGTATCCGTTTTCTCCGAGCCCTTTGGTCAACTGCCGTGCTGCGAGTTGGAGTCATGAATGCAAAGGGCGGCTGTGGAAAAACCACAGTCGCCGCTAACCTTGCCAGCTACTGTGCCTCACAGGGCTACGCAACGGCCCTGTTCGACTATGACCCTCAGGGATCCAGCACCCGCTGGCTCAAAACCCGCCCAGAGGACTATCCCGCTATCTGCGGGGTCGCAGCCTATGAACCCCCTAAAGCCGGCATCACCCGCTCATGGCAATTGCGGATCCCGCAGCAGACCCGCTATGTCATCAGGGACACCCCGGCCGGGTATAGCGGTATCGAACTCGAGGACCGGGTTCACGAGTCTGATCTCATCCTCATTCCCGTCTTACCGTCAGTCATTGACATGCATTCCACGGCCAATTTCATTCGTGACCTGTTGCTGATTGGTAAAGCTCGCGCGCGTGGCAAACAGATCGCGATCATTGCCAATCGAACCCGCATCCGTACCCGCTCCATGATCAAGCTGGAACGCTTTCTGCACAACCTGGATATCCCCGTCATCGCCCAGATCCGGGATACACAGAACTATGTGCATGCAGCGGAACAGGGCATCGGTGTGTGCGAACTCGCCGAGTCTGCTGCGCAACGTGACTCGGCACCGTGGGAGCACATCCTTGACTGGATTCAGCAGAACGACAGGGAAAACGACAGCTTTGCCACTCCGGTTTCACGGGCCATGCCCTTTGCCTGAAAGACAGCACGCCGGAATTAAAGTTAAAGGAGTATCCAGCGATACTCCTGTGCACGCGGGATTTCATGCCGTGCCTGGTGAAATTTCCACACCGAACATTTAACCGCTTGTTCCTTAGTGACCTTCAAGGTGAATTGCGTAGCAAGAGAGGGTGCCCTGGGGCATGTGGTTAAGGTTGTGAGAAATCCAGGTAAGTGTACTGCCTCACCTTGAAGGTCAGCGGCTCGTGGGACAGGTTGTAGGCGGCAACCTCGTCGCCCTGCTTGTAAGGCGAGGTCGATATCAAATAGGTGCCGTGCAGCACGTGGGCTCCAGCCGGGCATCCTCTGCTGGACGTCACCACAAAGCCCGCCACTGGCTCCGATCCTGTCGATACACCGACTTCGTCAGTGCCGTCCCCTCCCTCACACAGGCACGGCCTGGCGTCGGCGTGCGCCGCTATGGTCCGCGGCAGTTCGAGGGTGCTGAGGACAGACCCCTGCTCGGTATCGAAGACAATCCATTCGATGGGTAACTGGTGGACAGAGGAACAGGTATCCATAATGTTACCGTGCCTGGTCACGCTACCATCCATCTCACCAATCAGGGTACGCAGGATGTTCGACTCGTTCAGTTTGGTCAAAAGCAGCACTGTTGCTCTTGTCACAGGAAAGCGGATCGGAAGACACAAAGGCACTTTCGCATAGTCCGGGTAATAGAAATGCTCGCAGACAGTATCCGGTGTGCGTAGCATCAAATACATGTCCAGGTGAAGCACGTTCCTCTTGATAATCCGAACCGGCCCTTCGATGATCCCTTCGATATAGCCATGAATATCTTCCTCACCAAATTCAATGGAATCTTTTAAAAATCCCAACTGGATATCCACTCTCCCCTTAATGTTGATGCGATCCACGATGGGAAAGCCATTAATTCGCAAATCATCGAGGCAAGCGACGCAGGTATCCGAATAGCTGAAATCATAGATCGGTGTCTGTATGCGCCGTTGCTTTCGGAAATGCTGCATATAGCGTACGCTGAAAAACGCTGGTGGATCACCGGTAAATGACACCAGATAGGCCCAGCCCCTCGCACCGTCTACCGGGTCCACCGCTTCGATCTCTACCACTGTGTCTGCAGGCAGATCCGCCGCTATGTCCGCATGCCTGTCACCCATATCCCTGGCCAGAAATACCAGCATGTCGTTGGCGTCGAAACGCTCGCTGCCGGCCGGATCCTCATCATCACGGGTATGCACATGCTGCTGCAGCATCATCTGCGGGGGGGCATGGCCGGGATCCTCTGCGAAAGTCGTATCGGGACGTCCAATTACCCGATCCCAGACCCAGTTACCCGCCGAATCCCGCTCATCGATCTGGAACGGGATCACACGCCTTTTCCCCCCGTCAAATGCAAAGACACGGATTTTTCTGATCTCACTCCCCAGAACGGGCTCCAGTTCCTGCCCGGTAATAATCACCGGGTCTGCAACACGCAGCAGTGACATGCTGTCAGCCTGAAGGCAGGGCAAGGCGAGCAGTGCGCTAATAAAAACAAGGCTTGCCGCCAAAGCACAAGGATGACACCCCGGCCCGCTTCGGGGACGGAGCTTGTGCGGTTTCCGATCCAATTGTTTCTTCCAGTGGCTCAACTGCCAGCACCCGCGGATAAACACATTCATGTTATAAACTAGAACAATGGTTTTCAGCGTATATTGATTTAAATCAGCAAACTATCAAATAAGCCTGAAATCCTTAATATTGCACTTTGCCAGTAGCGCAGGCAGCAGTCACCGGCATCTTGAATACATGTACTCTGACCCGTTTTCGTCTACCTGATGGCCGGCTCTCAGCATCGCCGGCGAATGCGCTCGGAAACCATCCGTTCCCCGGCGTTGTACCTGAAGGAAATAACGGTCACCGAGGCTGAGGGTAGCCGTGGACACCGCCCGCTGAGCGGTACCCGGCTGAAAATGCTGTTCTTTCCGCTTCTGCACTGGACACTGCGACACACCTCTGTTGGCGTTGCGCTGGTCCCCGTGCGCCTGCTGGTGTGGGCCATGCGCCTGCTGTACCGCTGGCCCGGAAATCCCCTGCGCCTCTCCTGCGAAGCCATCTGCCGTGTTGCGGCCGGCCCGGCTCACCGGCATGAGCCACAGCAGCTCTACCGGCAATTCCTGGCCAACGCACTCGCCGTCATGGAAAATTATTTCCACCTCTACCGCTATGGAATCGACCAGGTCGCAGAGCGCATCACGCTCGCGCCGCAGGACAGCGCGCTGATACGCGACCTGGCGGAGGCACACGGTGGTGTGATCCTCGCTGTTCCCCACAACATCGCCAGCGCATTCTCCAGCCTCAAACTGAATCAGGCCTTCCCGTTACTGGTGGTCGCCAGAAACTCGCCGACGATTGCCCGCACCAGGATTACACTGGATTTTTTTGAGCGTATGCAGGTGCCGATCCTGATGGTGCGCGGCGGCAATCCGTTTGAGCTGTCACGCATCCTGTTTTCGGTGCTGAGGACAGGGAGAGTGGTTGCAGCCACCCTGGACAATCTCGACAACAGCGATAAACGGGTGGTGGTGCACATGTTCGGGCAACGCGTCGGCCTGGCAGGCTGGGCAGCAAAAATCGCCGCTCGCATGGATATTCCCCTGCTACCTTGCTACTTCCAGAGCAGGGGCAAACAAAACACAGTGGTCATCGGCGAGCCGATCATCACCACCGACATCGAAGCAGCAGTACAGCACTACGCCAGCTTCTACGAGCATCAAATCCTCAGTGATCCCGCCAGTTGGGCCTACCTGGCTGATAAGCGCTGGCGCAGGATATTGGTCAATGCCAGTGCTCCTTCAAGGTGATATTGACCCGTTCAGCAAGACCGGGATGTCACCCTTTTCCGCGGCCGTCCGTTAGCTCGCAGTGTATAGCGGATAAACGAGGAACCCATCATGAATTTTCGTCTCAAAACCCCCGTTGTTCTGGCCGCCATGATGGCCATGACGCTCACGGCTTCTGGCACTGTCTGGGCCGGCGGTAAGCATCATTACGACAGGCACGGCAATGGCCACCATCAGAAACACCAGCACTACAAGCGTCACCACAATCCAGGCTACAGCTACCGGCGATACGACAGCGACGATGACGAAAACCTGCTCATTGGCCTGCTGCTGGGCGGTGTGTTTGGTTACGCGATCAGCAGCGCCAGTCAATCGGCTGCAGCCGATCCAGGCCCCTATCTACCAGCCAGCTCACCCTACCCGGCGCTACCATACAGCACCGGGGGTAACGCCTCGACCTGCCTTCAGGAGCGCGAATACCAGATGAAAGTCATGGTCGGCGGCAAGGCGGCGGACGCCTACGGCACCGCCTGCCTGCAGCCCGATGGTTCCTGGTATCGAGGCCCGGCCCATCTGGTGTCACACTAAGGTCATCGTTATGCCAGGCAAAGGCGGAAGGCACGAAGCATGGCGACAGGACCGACATGATATTGCCGTTGGCGCAGCACCTGGCTGAGCAATGGGAAGCGGAATACAATGCGGGCAGGCAGAGGCAGGCATTGTATCCCGCGTGAGGCTGCCTTCCGCGGACAGACCTACTGGTAGAATGGAGGCAACAACGTTGAAAACCGTGAGCTGGCTGATTACCCCCCTGACCCTGATCGTCTGCCAGCCTGCGTTGGCAATTATTCTCGACTGCAAACACAACGCTGACGGTACTTATACCTGTGTGGAAATCGGTAAATCATCCGCAACAGAGATAGCCTCGCCGGCACACAGCGAAGCGGCGAAAATTGACCGTGCTTATATCGAGCAGGCCAAAGAAAAATGCACCTACCGCACCCCGCGTACGCGCGCGGGTGGCAAGGGTTCCACGAGTGCGCTAAAGATGGAAGCCAGGAAATCCGCGCAGGAGGAATATGAACGCTGCGTGACCAGTAAGGCAGCGGAACTTAGAAAGGCGCAAGGAGGTGATTAAGACCACTCTAATATAGCTGCCTGTAACTCCCCGCGGCTGCACCGACTATCGCCCACACGACATCTAAATTACTTTAGATATAGCTCA